>NZ_JBEZXZ010000037.1:0-56532 GCF_040638275.1 Actinoplanes sp. NPDC026623
GTCGAGCCACTGCCCGGGCGCCGGCCGGCGGGCCGGGTCGGCGTCGAGACTGCGCTCGGCGAGCCCCCGCAGTCCGCCGCGCAGCCGGCGGCCGGCGGCGCGGACGTCGCGCACCTGCTGGTCGCCCGCGAAGAGGCGGACCGCGAGCAACCCGAACTTGTACGCGTCGGCGGCCCTGGTCGCGAGCTCCTCGGCGGTCCCGTCGCGGCCCGGAAGCTGCCACTCGGGCGTCTCGGCCTGCGCCAGCACCGAATCGCCGTCCAGGCGCATCGCGTCGCAGTCGAGGAAGTAGCAGCGCGGCCGGCCGGCGGCGCTGAACAACAGGTTGTTCGGGGACAGGTCACCGACGCAGACGCCGAGGCGGTGCAGCAGGGTCAGCGCCTCGCCGGTGTCGTGCAGCAGCTCCAGCCGCAGCCGGTCGTCGACCGCCAGCCCCCGCGAGCGCAGGTACGCCTCGTCGTTCAGCAGGTACTGCAGCTGCGCCAGCACGGTGGCGGGGCCGGCCGGCAGGGAGATCCGGACGGTGAACCGCTCGGGAACCCGCGGCATGAGGAAGCCGCGCACCACCCCGTCCTTGCGGACGATCGCCGTCGGCCAGGCGGCCAGCCCGAGCAGGGCGTCCGCATCCGGCCCACCCGGCGCGGCCAGCCGGATGAACCGGGTCAGCGCCACCACGTCGAGGTCGTCGACGAAGCGGGTGGCGTACTCCTTGTAGACCAGCCCGGGCTCCTCGGCCAGGGCGAAGACGGTGCCCTGGCCGCCGGAGCCGATGCGCGTGCGCGGTCCCAGGTCGGCCAGGCTCACCTCGGGCACCGGCGGGTCGCTCACCCGTCCGCCCGGGGGTGCCGGTCGCCCCCGGCCGGCCACACCGCCAGCACGGTGCGGTCGTCGTCGTGCGCGCCGCCGTCGAAGTCGAGCATCCAGGACAGCCGCGCCATCGGCGGCGGTGCGACCAGCCCGGCACCGAACAGCGCGCCCAGCTCCCCGGCGCCGTCCCCGAGCGGCTCGGCGAAGCCGTCCGTGCCCAGCACCAGCACGTCCTCGCCGTCGAGCTCCAGCTCCACCGGTTCGATCGCGGCGGGCACCCGGGGCAGGGCGGCGACGCCGTCCGGGAGCAGCTCGTCCTGCGGCGCGGACAGCGGTGCGAACAGCGGCGTCCACCGCCCGGCACGCAGCCGCCAGGCGGCCGAATCACCTATCCGGACGAGCTGGGCGGCGGCCCGGCCGGGTCCCGCCGGCCGGACCAGAGCCACGACGACGGTGCTGGCCAGCAACTGTTCGGCCCGGCGCGGGTCCGGCCCGAGCGATCCGACCGCGACCCCGGCCGGCCGGGCGGCCGCGCCCCCACCCGGACCACCCACGGCCCCGGCCGGACCGACCGGCGCCGCGGCCGGTTGGGTGTCCGCGGCCCCACCCGGACCAACCACGGCCCCGGCCGGACCGAGCGGCGCCGCGGCCGGTTGGGCGTCCGCGGCCCCGGCCGGAGCGGCCCGGACCGCGGCGAGCTGGTTGGCCGCGTATTCCACCAGGGACCACCCGGCGCAGCGCAGCAGGTCGAGCCAGTCGACCTCGGCACCGGCGTCCAGGGCGCGCAGCAGGTAGTCGACCGCGGTGCGGCACACCATCGTGGCACCGAGGTGCGACAGCCCCGCGTTGGAGACCCCGTCGGCGACCACCGCGATCACCGCCCCGGTGTCCGCGTGCAGGACGACCGCGCACTCGTCCTGGCGCGGCACGCCCTGTGCCCGGTGCGCCCGGCCACGCACCGCCGCGGCGCGCACCTCGAACGCCGCCGACGCCCATCCGTCGATCACCGTGTCCGGCCGGTACGGCTGCGTCGCCGGGGCGACCACGGGCGTCGCCGGGCCGGTGGCACCGAGGGCCGGGGGCACCCAGTCGAAGGCCCCGTTCACCGTGTCCCCGCGCGGCATCCGGTCACACCACGTCCACGGCCATCCGGAAGCTGTCCGGCCGCTCGACGACCAGCTCCGCGTCGGGCCCGCCGACGGCCTGCCCGGACTGGATGACGCTCTTGGTCAGTGCGGAGCAGAACTCCGCGATGGCCAGGCCGACCTCCACCCCGGGCATCGCGACGAAGGCGAACTCCGGCCGGGTGGCCACCCGCAGGATGGTCTCCGCGCGGGCCTCCCCGATGCCGCAGGCGATGATGTTCGGCGCGGTCGGCGTCCGCTCCCGGTCGGTGAGCTGATCGTACGGCCGCTGCCACTCCCCCGGGTCCGTCGGCTGGCCGTCGCTGAGGAAGAACACCGCCGGCCGGTGCACGGCGAAACCCTCCCGCTTCAGCGCGCGCACATCCGCCGGGATCCGGTCGAGCAGCAGGGAGAACGCGACACCGTACGCGGTGCCGCTGCGCACGGAGAGCTGCGGAAGCGCCGGCATGTTGCGCAGATCCGCGAGTGCCGAGTGGACGATCACGTCGTCGGAGAAGCCCAGGATCGAGAAGCGGACCTTGGCGGCGGCCATCGGCTCGCGCAGCAGCGCGTCGTGCAACGAGCGCAGCCCGGCGTTCAGCTCGTCGACGACGGGCGTCATCGATCGCGACTCGTCGGCAACCAGATAGACCGGAAGCACCCGGCCGGCCGTCTCGGACATACTCATCCCCCATCGGCTCATCGGACCTTCCGGTCCACTTCGGACACCTGAGCGCACCGGGATCGGCCTGGCCGGGGAGGTAAACCAAACCGCCGGCCGACCGGACCACGGATCCCGGGGACACGGCCGAAGGTAGCACCCCGAGACGAAGCGATCACGGCCCGCCGCATTGCCGGCCGCCAATCACCCGGGACGACGCGGATCACGGCGCGTCGCATCCGCCGGCACCACATCACCGTCCTCGACCGCCGCCATGGCCGGCCGCCGATCACGCCGGCACGGCGCGGATCACGGCGCGTCGCATTGCCGGCCGCCGATCACACCGGTCGCTCAGGCCGGGTCCCGGGTGAGGACCAGGATGCCGTTCGCCGGAACGGTCAGGCCCGCCGACTGCGCGAACCCGTGCAGCCCCGGCCCCGACGCCTCCACCGCGCCGCCGTTGCCGCTGACCCACGGGTTCGGGAAGTTGTCGTAGGCGTCGCTGTTGAAGACCTCGTGCCACCGGCCGGGCAGCGGCAGGCCGACCCGGAGGCTCCCGTCGTAGAAGGTGGACTCCGACAGGCTCAGCACCACCACCACGTCCCGCCCGGCCCCCGGCACCCAGCGCTGCCAGGCCAGCACCCGGTCCGCCGGCTGCCACACGGTGATCGGGTCCGCGCGCAGCGCCGGATGCCGGCGCCGCAGGTGGATCAGGTCACGGGTGAAGCGCAGGAAGTCCGCCATGTGCCGGTCCGCACCCTGCGCACCGTCCCACCAGATCAGCCGGTCGGCGCGGTCCGGGCTGTCGGACCAGAGCTTGTCCTCGAGGAACTCCTCGCCCATGAACAGCATCGGCACGCCCGGCGCAGTCAGGAGCACACCGGTCGCCGCGCGCGCCCGGCTGCGGGCGTACCAGGATCGGGGGTCGGCGGCGTCGGCGAGCCGGGCGATGCGCGGCTCGCGGTGGTCGTCCGCGTCCAGGACGAGGTCGTGGTTCTCCAGGCAGTGGTAGGACCGCCACCCGTGTTCCGAGGCCTGCCGCAGGCCGGCGCCGATCCGGCCGATGTGGACGGTCGCGCCGGCGCCGCGCGCGGCCTCGGCCAGGGTGCTCCGCACCGCGTCGCGGATCCCGTCGCTGTAGCCGATGTCGAAGCCCATCCCCTCGGGCGGGCGCTGCACGGCGAGCCGGCGCTGCTCGCCCCAGTACTCGGCGATCTGCACGGCGGACGGCTTGTGCCGGCGCAGTTCCGCGGTCAGCTCCTGGCAGAAGAACCAGCCGCCCTTGGCGTCGATGACCGACACCTCGTCGAAGCGCAGCCCGTCCGCGTGGTAGTGCTCCAGGAACATCCGGGCGTTGTCGATCAGATAGCGGCGCACCTCCGGGCCGGCGTAGTCGAACACGCGGCCGCCGGCCCAGCCGTCCCGCGTGAAGTAGGCGTTGTTGTCCGGGCCCGGCTCGGCGGGCAGGTCGATGTAGTCGATGCTCTGCGGGTCGAGCCCGCCGCCCGCGTGGTTGTAGACCACGTCGATCAGGACCGCGATGCCGTACAGGTGGCAGATGTCCACGAACGCCTTGAGCTGGTTGACCTGGCCGGCCAGCTCCGCCTCGGCGAGCGGCTCGGCGCCGCGCGCGCTCAGCAGGGCGTTGAGGAGTTCCAGGTACGGCGGCAGGTCCTCGGGCGCGACGCAGTAGTCCATCTCGGGCGAGAAGAGGTCGGTCCCGTTGTAGCCGAGGCTCCACGCGCCCTGGAACTCGACAACGGGCAGCGGCTGCACCGCGTTGACCCCGAGGTCCGCGAGGTACGGCACCCGCTGCACCGCGTCCAGCAGCTTCGCGACCCGCTTGGGCCGCCGGTCGTTCCCGTCGCCGTCGATCGCGTGGAAGACGCCGACGTGGAACTGGTAGACGATCAGGTCGGCGAGCTCCGGGGTCCGGAAGTCCGCGTCGTGCCACGGATAGGCGTCGTGGTCGACCACCAGCGCGTCGCAATCGGGGTATCCGTAGAGCTCCAGTTCGTAGGCGCGCGGGTCACGCTTGAAGCTGGTGCCGCCGGGGCCGTGCACCAGGAACCGGTACTTCGTGCCCGGGCCGATCCCGGGGAAGAATCCGGTCCAGTGCCCGGTGGCCGGGTCCTTGACCAGCTCGTCGGCGGGGTCGGGGCGGTAGCCGTCGATGCCGCCGAAGGCCACGTGGACGCGCTCGGCGGCGGGCGCCCAGAAGCGCATCGTGACGCCGCCGCCGATCAGGTCGGCGCCCATCGGGTTGGCCGGATTGATGTGGTCCTGTGCTGCGGGCATTCCTCGACGCTAGGCCGGGCCGCCGGGCGGCGAAAGCAGATCTCGGACGCTCGGTGCCGGGTCAGAGCACCGTCTGGTAGGCGAGCACTCCCCTGTTGACCGCGGTGATCGCCTTGCGGGCGGTGTCGCGGATGCCGGGCGTCGCGGCCGACGCGTCCCTGAGCTGGGTGAGCAGGTCCAGCACCTGGCGCGCCCAGCGGACGAAGTCGCCGGCCGGCATGTCGGACTCGTAGTTGTGCCCGCTCGCCAGCACCCGGGCCAGCGGCTCGCCGCGGGCCCACCGGTAGATCGGCCAGACGAAGCCCGGGTCGGGCTCGCGGGTCAGCGAGAGCCCGTGCGCGGCCTCGTCGGACTCGATCTCGGCCCACAGCTTCTGGCAGGCGTCGACCGCGGCGGTCGTCGCGCCCTTGGGCACCGAGGCCCGCTCGTCGCCCTCGCGGCGCGACTCGTAGAGCACCATGGACACCGCCGCCGCCAGCTCCTCCGGGGCGAGGCCCTCCCAGACGCCGCGGCGCAGGCACTCGGCGACCAGCAGGTCGGCCTCCGTCCAGATCCGGCCCAGCATCCGGCCGGCGTCGGTCACCTCGCCGTCGTCGGTCAGGTAGCCGCGGCCGGCGAGCACCGCGCAGACCTGGTCGAAGGTGCGCGCGAGCGAGCCGGTGCGCCCGGCGACCTTGTCACGCAGGGCGTCGGTGTCGCGGGCCAGGCGGTGCCGGCGCTCGGCCCAGCGGGCGTGGTCCTCGCGCTCGGGGCAGGCGTGGCAGGGGTGCTGGCGCATCTGCACCTTGAGCAGGGCGATCTCCGCGTCCTCGCCCGGCACGGCCCCCTTGCGGCCGCGGCGGCCGTTGGCGCCGACGTGCCGGTCCAGGCCGGTGGCGCTGACCGTGGCCGCCAGGTCACGCCGGGCCCCGGGGGAACGGTGGTTGAAGTGCTTGGGCACCCTGATGCGCTCGAGCACGTCGACCGCGCCGGGGAAGTCGGCCGGGCTGACCCGCCCGGCCCAGCGGTCCTGGGTGAGCACCAGCGGGCGCGGCTCGCCGAAGCCGCCGGTGACCGGCTCGAGCACCACGGCGAGGCCGGCCCGGCGGCCCTGCGGCACCCGGATGACGTCGCCGACGCGCAGCTTCTCCAGCGAGGACAGGGTGGCCGCGCGGCGCTGGGTGGCGCCCTGCCGGGCGATGGCCCGCTCGCGGTCGGCGATGGCGACCCGGATCGCGAAGTATTCGTCGAAGTCGCCGTGGTGGCAGGCGCCGTCGTCGCCGTAGGTCTGCATGGTCTCGACGTTGCGCTGCACCTGCCGGGCCAGGCCGACCACCGAGCGGTCCGCCTGGAACTGGGCGAACGACGACTCGAGCAGGTCGCGGGACTTGTCGGCGCCGACCGTGCCGACCAGGTTGACCGCCATGTTGTAGGACGGGCGGAAGCTGGAGCGCAGCGGATAGGTGCGGGTGGAGGCGAGGCCGGCCACGTGCCGCGGGTCGACCTCCGGGCCCCACAGCACGACCGCGTGGCCCTCGACGTCGATGCCGCGCCGGCCGGCCCGCCCGGTGAGCTGGGTGTATTCCCCCGGGGTCAGGTCGACGTGCGCCTCGCCGTTGAACTTGACCAGGCGCTCGAGCACCACGCACCGGGCCGGCATGTTGATGCCCAGCGCCAGGGTCTCGGTGGCGAACACGGCCTTCACCAGGCCGCGGACGAAGCACTCCTCGACGGCCTCCTTGAACGCGGGCAGCATGCCGGCGTGGTGCGCGGCGACGCCGCGCTCGAGCCCGTCCAGCCACTCCCAGTAGCCCAGGACCGTCAGGTCCTCGGCCGGGATGCTCGCGACCTTGGCCTGGGCGATGCGGCGGATCTCGGCGCGCTCGTCGACGTTGGTGAGCCGCAGCCCGCCGGCCAGGCACTGCTGCACGGCGGCGTCGCAGCCCGCGCGGCTGAAGATGAACAGGATCGCCGGGAGCAGGTCGGCCCGGTCGAGCCGGTCGACGATCTCGGCGCGCGGCGGCGGCTGCCAGCGGCGCGACCGGCTGCCGCGCGACTGCCAGCCCGGGCCCGCGGTGCGGTCCGTCAGCTCGAGCCGGCGCAGCATCTCGCGGGTGTAGCGCAGCAGCTCGGGGTGCACGTCGTGCTTGCGGGCCGCGTCGGCGTCGTGGAACAGGTCGAACATCCGCTTGCCGACCAGCATGTGCTGCCACAGCGGCACCGGCCGGTGCTCGCTGACCACCACCTCGGTGTGGCCCCGGACGGTGACCAGCCAGTCGGCGAACTCCTCGTAGTTGCTGACCGTGGCGGACAGCGACACCAGCGTCACCGACGACGGGAGGTGGATGATCACCTCTTCCCAGACCGCGCCGCGGAACCGGTCGGCCAGGTAGTGCACCTCGTCCATCACCACGTAGGCCAGGCCCTGCAGGCTGGTCGAGCCCGAGTAGAGCATGTTGCGCAGCACCTCGGTGGTCATGACCACCACGGGCGCGTCGCCGTTGATGACGTTGTCGCCGGTCAGCAGGCCGACCTGGTCGGCGCCGTAGCGCTCCACCAGGTCGTGGTATTTCTGGTTGGAGAGTGCCTTGATCGGTGTCGTGTAGAAGCACTTGCTGCGCACGCCGGTCGCGGCGGCACGCAGCACCAGGTGCACCGCGAACTCACCCACCACCGTCTTGCCGGCGCCGGTGGGTGCGCAGACCAGCACGCCGCTGCCGTGCTCGAGGACCTCGCAGGCCTGGCGCTGAAAGTCGTCGAGGTCGAATCCGACATCGAGCATGAAGTCGTCGAGGGCCGGGAACTCGGCCGCGCGGGCCGCCCGCCGCTTCGAAGCCGCATACCGTTCGGCGGGGCTCACATCGTCGGCAGGGCTCGTCATGAACACAAGGCTAGTGCTTACCTCTGACACAACGAAGGTCATGGCTTGCCGGGCGGTGCCGACAGCCGCGTCACAGGCGCTGGGTATGGTGCACGGCGTGCCGGATGCCGCCGAATCGACCAACCACCCCTCGCGCCGCCAGGTCGATGCCGTGCTCTTCGACTTCCACGGCACCCTCGCGCAGGTGGAGGAGCCGGTGACCTGGGTCGTCGCCGCCGCCGCGGCCTGCGGGCGCGAGCTGGAGCGGGGCAAGGCCACGATCCTGGCCGACCGCCTGGTCACCGCCGGCCGCGCCGGCGGGCCCCTGCCCTACCGCGTCCCGCTGCACCTCGCGGAGCACTGGGCCGACCGTGACCTCTACGAACACAGCCACCGGGCGGCATTCACGGGCCTGGCCGAGACGGTCAGCACCGACGTGGAGGGGCTGGCCGACGCCCTCTACGACCGGCTGCTCGGCCCGGCCGGCTGGCTGCCCTACGCGGACACCGAGTCCACCCTGCGCACCCTGCACGACGCGGGGATCAAGGTCGGGGTGGTGAGCAACATCGGCTTCGACATCCGGCCGCACTTCGCGGCCTGGGGGCTCGACGGCCTGGTCGACGCCTACGCGCTGTCGTTCGAGGTGGGCCGCACCAAGCCGGACCCGGCGATCTTCCTGCGCGCCTGCGGCATGCTCGGCGCCGACCCGGCGCGCACGCTCATGGTCGGCGACAGCCCGGCCGACGCGGGCGCCGTGCGGGCCGGCTGCGCGGCGCTGGTGCTCCCGGCCGCCGAGCCGGGACTGGCCAACGGCCTGAGCGCGACACTCGCCCTGGCCGGCTGCGCGACCTGAGGCAAAGGATCAGAGGTACGTGTCGACGAGCGTGCCGAGCGTGGCCGAGGCGACGCTGACCGGCTCCTGATCGGCGGCGGCCGCGACGTGATCCGCGATCGTGAGCGCGGCCGGCTCGCGCGTCTTCGCGGCGTTCGCGGCGGCGTCGGCCGACGCAAGGGTCGCGGTGGAGACGGTGCTCGAGCTCAGCGAACCGATCGACATGATGCCTCCCTGGTGTACGGCTTCACCGGTCCGTTCGGCCCCGCCGCGGTGGCGCTGACCCCGAGGCCACGACGGCAACCGGACCGCACCCGCGGCGGCTCAGCGCAGCAGCCGCAGCGCTCCGGGGACACACGACACGACCAGGTCCAGCGCGGCGACGCGCTCGCCGTCCGCGTACGCGAAAATGCCCTTGGAAGTGATTTTGATCTCCCGGGCGCGGTAGCTGGAGACCGCCGGATCGGTGACATGCGTGCCGCGGCGCAGGCGCGGCTTGAGCCGCGCCACCGCGCCGCGCCCGAGCGGGCCGGCCACCACGACGTCGAGCAGGCCGTCCGCCGGGTCGGCGTCCGGGCAGATCAGCATGCCGCCGCCGTAGCTCGGGCAGTTGCCGATGGCGACGAGCACGCCGCTGAGGCTGCGATCGACGCCGTCGAGCACCAGCGAATAGCCGCGCGGCCGCAGCCGGGCCAGCTCGAGCAGGATGGCCAGGTCGTAGCGGCGCGGGCCACGCGGCCAGCGCATCCGGTTGGCGCGCTCGTTGACGATCGCGTCGAAGCCCGCCGCCAGGACGGCACCGAACCAGCGCACGTCGCCCTCGGAGGTGGTCACCCGGGCCAGGTCGATCGCGGTGGCGCGCCCGGCGCGGACCGCCTCGGCGATCGCGTCGGCGGCGGCCAGCGGGTCCCCCGGCACGCCGGCGCCGGCCGCGAAGTCGTTGCCGGTGCCCGCCGGGACCATGCCGAAGCCGACGGTGGTGCCGGCCACCGCCTGCACCGCCCGGTGCAGCGTGCCGTCCCCGCCGACGGCGACCAGCGCGCCGACGCCCTCGGCGACCGCGCGGTGACAGGCCTTCTCGGCCTCCTCGGGGCCGGCCGCGCTCAGCAGCCGCACGGTGCGGCCGGAGGCGCCGAGCCGATCGAGAACCTTCGAAAGCAGACCGCGGTGCCGGCCCCTCCCCGCATGTGGGTTGGCCAGCACCGCGATGTCGTCGCTCGTCACAGCCGGGAGGGTACCCGGCCCGCCCGTCAGGTCATATCGTCGAATCGGCCCTCTAGCGGCAGCGGTTTCGACACGGGCTCCGGCGCCTCGACCGGCGACGGCGCCTCGACCCGGTCGCCCGCGGCGACCGGCTCCCGGTCGTCCTCGAGCGGCGAGATCGTGTCGTCGTCCAGGTCGGCGTAGAGCTCCTTGCCGCGGCCCTTGCGCTTGTCGTTGATCGCGGACACGCCGACGGCGATCAGATAGAGCACCACCATGCAGAACGCGAGCAGGGTCATGCCGAACGGGCCCGGGTCCGGCGTGGCGAGGGCGGCGAAACCGAAGGACAGGAAGACGACGATGCGCCACCAGCTCATCAGCTTGCGCGCGGAGACCACGCCGGTGAAGTTGAGCATCAGCAGGATCAGCGGGAACTCGAAAGCCACGCCGAACAGCAGGATCATGTTCGTCACGAAGCCGAGGTAGGACCCGATCTCAAGCTGGGACGTGACGCCCAGGATGCCGGCTTCCTGGATGAAGGCCAGGCTGTGCTTGACGACGAAGTACGCCAGCACCGCACCGCCGACGAACAGCGGCGCCGCGATCGCCACGAAGACGTACGCCCACTTGCGCTCGTGCCGGTGCAGGCCCGGCGCGATGAAGGCCCACAGCTGGTAAAGCCAGACGGGCGCACCGAGGATCAGGCCGATCCACAGGGCGATCTTCAGCTTGATGATGAGGGGGTCGATCACGCCGAGGACGACGAAGTTGCAGACCCGCTCACCCTCGGCGTTGATGACCCACGAGCTCTCCAGCGCGCAGTACGGCGCCTTGAGGATGTCGAACACCCAGCCGGAGATGAAGAAGCCGACGACCAGGCCGGCGAGGATGCCGAGCGACGCCCAGAAGAGGCGGTTACGCAGCTCCCGGACGTGCTCGATCAGGGTCATCGAGCCGTCGGAGGCCTGCTCGAACTTGCTCGGCCCCCGACGGCGCAGGGAAAGAGCCACGGTGGGTCAGCGGTCGTTGGTGCGCTGCACCGGGTCGACGTAGGGCTGAGCCGGCGGCGGCTGGGAGCTCTGCTGGCGGGGCTGCTGGATCTCGTTGGGCTCCAGCGGCTCGCGCGAGTATTGCGGCTCGGCCTTCTCGGCGACGTTGTCGTTGTCGTCGATGAGGCCCTTGGTTTCGGCCTTGATAATCCGCAGCGACCGGCCGAGCGACCGGGCCGCGTCCGGCAGCCGCTTCGCGCCGAACAACAGCACGAGGACGACTACGAAAATGGCGATGTGCCACGGCCTGAGGGCGCCCATGGGTAACTCCAGTCGATCGATCAGGGTCCTGACGAGTGATGCGGGTCCATCGTACGTGTGGTTGTTGTGAGAAACCCCTGCCGGAGGGGTTTGTTTGGGCTCCGGCCTCGAGGAATTACGACAACCACCCGAGAACGCCGCACGCTACCACGGCAAACACCACTTCTATAAGGAGTGTTTCCCGTTCAATGGGTGGCCCGGGCGGATCATCGCCAGCCGTTCCTGCATGATCTCGGCCCGCTCCTGCACCCCGGCGGCCGACCGTTCCAGCACGGCCGCGCGACGCTGCAGTTTCAACGCCTCCTGCTGGCGCCGGTCCAGCTTGCGCCCGGCGCGTTCCAGGGCCGGAAGCCGGCCCAGCACGGACAGCACGGCGGCCACCAGGATGATCAGGGCTAGCACCACCACCGCGATCACGATCCACATCACCATGGCGGAAATCTTAGGCGGTGGCGGGCGCCGGCGCCGCGTACTGGTCCAGCGCGGTCGTGGCCTGTTCGCGGATCCGGTCGACCAGCTCCACCGGGCCGACCACCGTCACGTCCGGCCCGAGGCCGAGCAGCAGCCGCTGCGCCCAGCCCAGGTCCGTGACCCGCATCGTCACGATCCACTCGTCCCCGTCGCGGCGAACCTCCTCACACGGGTAGTACTCGGTGATCCACCGGCTGCCCCGGCCGACGCGGAGCGTGACCAGCGGAAGATCCGGCGTCGGGTGGAACACGCCGTCGCTGACGTCGTGCGGCACCGCCCTGGCCGGCGGCGCAGAGGGCTCGTCCAGCTCGGTGAACGCGTCGATGCGGTCCACCCGGAAGAGCCGGGTGGCCTCGGCGCGGCGGCACCACGCCTCCAGGTAGGCGCGCGGCCCGACCATCAGCATCCGCATCGGGTCCACGACCCGATCGCTGGTCTCGTCCCGGGCGGCCGTGTAGTAGGTGAGCCGCAGCGCATGCCGGCGCTCGACCGCGCCGCGGATCGCGTCGACCTTCTCGGCGTTCGCGGGCAGCCGCACCGCGACCGGGGTGTCGACGAGGTCGCCGGTCGCATTCTCGATCTTGGCGAGGGCCCGCTCGATCGCGTCCCGCGACCCGATCCCCGGCGTCTCGGCCAGCATCCGCAGCGCCACCACCAGGGCCAGGGCCTCGTCCGGGTTGAGCCGCAGCGGCCGGTCGATGCCGGCGTCGTAGGTGATGGTCACCCGGTCGCCGTCGAGCGCCATGTCGATCAGGTCGCCCGGGCCGTAACCCGGCAGGCCGCAGACCCACAGCAGCTCGAGATCCTCGCGCAACTGGCGCTCGGTGATCCCGAAGGCGGCCGCCGCCTCGGCGACCAGAATCCCCGGGCGGGCGAGCAGGTAGGGCACGAGGTTGAGCAGCCGGCCCAGTCGGTCGGCCGAGGCCTTGTTCTCCCTGGTACGCGGTGCCGACGTCATCGAAGCACCGCGGGAAGCACCCGCTCGTGGCGCGCCACGACCTCCTTGAGCTGCTGGATGACCGCCTCGCGAAGCTCCGGCGGACCGTCCGCGCGCACGTCCGCGCCGTAGCCGACCAGCCGCGAGGCCAGCCACTCGACGTCGGAGTACGCAATGGTGAGGCGATCGCCGTCGGGGCCGGGCACGGTCTCCGTCGCGAGGCGGCGCAATCCGGCGGCCCGGCCGGGGCGCACGAGCACCGTGGCGCGCCCGTTCCGCTCGATCGGGCCGGACCAGCGCGCGACGTGGCTGATCAGGTCGACGTCCGCCGGCGGGGTGTATGCGCCCTCGGGGCCGACCGCGCGGACCGGCCCGACGATGCGCGACAGCCGGAAGCAGCGGGTGGCCTCGCGGTCCCGGTCGTGGCCGACCACATACCACCGGCCCTGCCAGCAGACGACGCCCCACGGCTGCAGGCGGCGGGTGGACGGCTCGTCGACCTCGGGCACGCGGTAGGAGAAGGTGACCGCCCGGCGGGACCGGGCCGCGCCGGTGAGCGGGCCGAACGCCGGGTCGACCGTGACGACCGGCTCCACCCCGAGGGTGGCCTGCGGGTCGACCTCGACGCCGGCGGCGCGCAGCTTGGCCAGCCCGGAGGACGCCGCGGCGGCGAGGCCGGCGTGCTGCCAGAGCCGGGCGGCGATGCCGACGGCGGCCGCCTCGTCCGGCTCGAGGGGGATCTCGGGTAGCGCGTACTCCCGGTGGGCGATGCGGTAGCCGGCCTCGGTGTCGAAGGCGCTCGACAGGCCGGTTTCGAGCGGAACGCCCAGCTCACGAAGCTCGGCCTTGTCCCGCTCGAACTTGCGCTGGAACGCCTCGTGGTCCCGCGGATCCTCGGGGTCGTGCTCGTAGCCGGGCACGGTCGCGGCGATCTGCGCGGCGGTCAGGAACCGTCGCGTGGACAGCAGGCAGATCACCAGGTTAACCAGGCGCTCGGTGCGGGTCCGCGACACGACCGAAACGCTAGCAGCAACGACGCCCGAAGGCGGTATGCGCAGGCCCCGCGCGGGTAACCCGGCGCGCGCCTCCTTCCGTCGAATCACCCTAAAGCGCCCGGTAGGGTCGCGGTCATGGTGCGCTGGCGATCAGGAACGGTCACGACGGTACGGCGTGAGTGGCACGGCGCCCTCGAACTGGACGTGACGACGCGGGAGGGCACGGTGCGCGCGCTCGCGTACCCGGAGCTGACCGGGGCGCCGGAGGCCGGCGACCGGGTGCTGCTGAACGTGGGCGCGCTGGTGATGGGCCTGGGCACCGGCGGTTACGCCCTGGTGGTCGCCCTCCCCGACCGCCTGCCCGGCGACCCGCCGGAATCCGGCGCCGACCGCGACTCGGGCCACCTGGTCAAGGCCAGGTACACGCCGTTGCAGGCGATCCTGCTGGGCGTGGACGAGGAGGCCTCACCGCACCGCGAGGTGATGGAGCGGGCGGACAGCCTCGAGGGCATGCCCGTGGTGACCGCCGACCTGCACTCGGCACTGCCCGCGATCCTGGCGGGCGTGCACGCGGACCGCCCGGACGCCCGGGTGGCGTACGTGATGACGGACGGCGGCGCCCTGCCGGCCTGGTTCTCCCGCACGCTGGACGGCCTGCGCGACCGGCTGGCCGGAACGGTGACGACCGGCCAGGCCTTCGGCGGCGATCTTGAGGCGAGCACGGTGCACACCGGCCTGCTGGCGGCGCGGCACGTCCTGGGCGCGGACCTGACGATCGTCGCGCAGGGCCCGGGCAACCTCGGCACGGGCACCGCCTGGGGCTTCTCGGGCGTCGCGCTGGGCGAGGCGATCAACGCGGTGGTGGCCCTGCGGGGCGCGCCGGTCGGATCGCTGCGCATTTCGGACGGCGACGCCCGCCCCCGGCACCGCGGTGTCTCACATCACAGCCTGACCGCGTACGGGAGGGTGGCGCTGGTGCCGGCGGACCTGGTGATCCCGGACGACCTGCCGGCGGACCTGGCGAAGGAGGTCGAGGCGGCCCTGGGGCCGCTGGCGGACCGGCACCGCCTGGTGCACGTGCCGACGGCCGGGCTGGACGCGGCGCTGCAGGCGAGCCCGGTGCGGCTGTCCACGATGGGGCGGGGCCTGGCGCAGGACCACGCCTATTTCATCGCGGCCGCCGCGGCGGGCCGGCACGCCGCCACGCTCATCCCCTGATCGGTCAGCCGAAGAAGATGATGCAGAGCCAGCCGAGCAGGATCAGGCCCAGCAGGGTCGCCATGAGCCAGGTCGGCATCCAGTGCTTGCCGCTGCGGGCCTGCACCACCTGGGCGCGAATGCGCTCACGCCGCCGGTCGACGCGCGCCCACAGGATGCCCTCGACCGTCCGGTGCGGTTTGCGGGTGGGCGGCTGCTGGTCGGGCTCGTATGCTGGCGTAGTCATGGCCCGACCAGCGTAGCGCCACCTCTCACATGCTGGCGATCAGGCGCTCCACCCGCTCGTCGTAGGCCCGGAACGGGTCCTTGCACAGGACCGTGCGCTGCGCCTGGTCGTTGAGCTTGAGATGGACCCAGTCGACCGTGAAGTCGCGGCGCTTCTCCTGCGCGTGCCGGATGAACTCGCCGCGCAGCCGGGCCCGGGTCGTCTGCGGCGGGGTCTCCTTCGCCTCGAAGATCTCGAGGTCGTTGGAGATCCGGTCGACCTGCCTGCGCTTCTCCATCAGCGCGTACAGGCCGCGACCGCGGCGCACGTCGTGGTACGCCAGGTCGAGCTGCGCGATCCGCGGGTGGCTCATCGGGATCTCGTGCTTGGCCTGGTAGCGCTCGATCAGCTTGTACTTCGACACCCAGTCGATCTCGCGGGAGACCGGGTTGAGGTCGCCGTCCTCGATCGCGTTGAGCACCCGGCCCCACAGCTCGACGACGCGCTTGGCGGTCGGGTCGCCGCCACGGCGCTCGACGAACTCGGTCGCCTTCGCCAGGTATTCCTGCTGGATCTCGAGGGCGCTGACCTCCTTGTTGTTGGCCAGACGGATCTTGCGGCGGCCGGTGATGTCGTGCGAGACCTCGCGGATCGCCCGGATCGGGTTCTCGAGCGACAGGTCGCGCATCACCACGCCGGCCTCGATCATCCGCAGCACGATGTCGGCGCTGCCGACCTTGAGCAGCGTCGTGACCTCGTTCATGTTGGAGTCGCCGACGATGACGTGCAGGCGCCGGTAGCGCTCGGCGTCGGCGTGCGGCTCGTCGCGGGTGTTGATGATCGGGCGGCTGCGCGTCGTCGCGCTGGAGACGCCCTCCCAGATGTGCTCGGCGCGCTGCGAGAGACAGAACACCGCGCCGCGCGGCGTCTGCAGCACCTTGCCGGCGCCGCAGATGAGCTGGCGGGTGACGAGGAACGGGATGAGGACGTCGGCGAGACGGCCGAACTCCCCGTGGCGGCTCACGAGATAGTTCTCGTGGCAGCCGTAGGAGTTGCCGGCCGAGTCGGTGTTGTTCTTGAACAGGTAGATCTCACCGGCGATGCCCTCGTCGTGCAGCCGCTTCTCGGCGTCGACCAGCAGGCCCTCGAGGATCCGCTCGCCGGCGCGGTCGTGGGCGACCAGGTCGGTGACGGAGTCGCACTCGGGCGTCGCGTATTCGGGGTGGGAGCCGACATCGAGGTAGAGGCGGGCACCGTTGCGGAGGAAGACATTGCTGGAGCGTCCCCAGGACACCACTCGGCGGAACAGGTAGCGGGCCACCTCGTCGGGCGACAGCCGCCGCTGCCCCCGGTAGGTGCACGTGACTCCGTACTCGGTTTCGAGGCCGAAAATTCGCCGTTCCATGACGAAACACTAGCCTCACAAGTGCCACGAGCGGCAGTGACAACGCGCCGTTTCACCGATGCACAGCGTGTTCTCGCCCGCCGTAGATCAACTTTCAGGCCCGCGACCTGCGGATACACTCTCGCCTGATGAATCTTCTGATCACCGGCGGCGCCGGCTTCATCGGCTCCCACTTCGTCCGCACCGTGCTCGCCGACGCGCTGCCCGGGCTCGAGGGCGCCCGGATCACCGTGCTGGACAAGCTCACCTACGCCGGCAACCCGGCCAACCTGGGCCCGGTGCACGGCAGCCCGCGCCTCGATTTCGTACCCGGTGACATCTGCGACGCGGCCCTGGTCGAATCGGTCCTGCCACGACACGACGCGGTCGTGCACTTCGCCGCCGAGTCGCACGTCGACCGGTCGATCGCGGGCGCGGCGGAGTTCGCCACGACCAACGTGGTCGGCACCCAGGTGCTGCTGGACGCGGCCCTGCGGCACGGCACGTCCCGCTTCGTGCACGTCTCCACCGACGAGGTCTACGGCTCGATCGCCGAGGGCGCCTGGACCGAGGCGTCGCCGGTGGCGCCCAACTCCCCGTACGCCGCCACCAAGGCCGGCTCGGACCTGCTGGCGCTGGCCTACCACCGCACCCACGGGCTGCCGGTCGTGGTGACCCGCTGCGCCAACAACTACGGGCCCTACCAGCACCCGGAGAAGGTGATCCCCCGCTTCGTCACGAACCTCCTCGACGGCCGCACGGTGCCGCTGTACGGCGACGGGAGCCAGGTGCGCGACTGGGTCCACGTGGACGACCACTGCCGGGGTCTCGCGCTGGTGCTGCTGCGGGGGCGGGCCGGCGAGATCTACCACGTCGGCGGCAGCGAGGAACTGTCGAACCGGGACCTGACCGCGTTGCTGCTGAAGGCGTGCGGCGCGGGCTGGGACCGGGTCGTGACGACCGAGGACCGCAAGGGCCACGACCAGCGCTACGCCCTCGACGACGACCGGATCCGCCGCGAACTCGGATACCGGCCCCGGGTGGACTTCGCCGCCGGCCTGGCCGAGACGGTGCGGTGGTACCGCGACCATCGCGACTGGTGGCGCCCCCTGGTCACCGACTGACCCATGCCGTCAGGCCGGGCGCGGGGTCCGCAGTGGTGCCCCGGGAGACCGCCTCCGAATCGCGGTCCCGCCTGCGCGGCAGGCCGGCACGGCACGGCACGGCAGACCAGCACGGAAGGCCGGCGCCGGAGCTGGTGCCCTCGGCGCGACCGCATGCGGCGCCACCCCGACCCGGCCGCGGCGGCGGGCGGGGTGGGCCTGCGATGCGGGCCGCGCGTCAGGAGCCGTCTTTGCCGGGCTGCTCCTTGCCCTCGAGGTCCGTCGATGCGGCCGACACGGTCGGCTTGGCCTCGCCGGGTACCGGCGGGGCCACGTCGCCGGCCTCGCCGATCTCCTTCTCGGGCTGGTCCTTGCCGCCCTCGAGCAGCGTGGTCAGCGCCGCGCCGGAGATCCGGCGGAAGGCGCGGCCCATCCGGCGGCGGTCCAGCACCGCCACCTCGAGCTGGGACGCGCCCAGCGTGCGCGGTGCGCCGTTCTCGCCGCCGACGCTGGCCAGGCCCTCGACGGCCAGCGCCAGCGCGGTCGGCAGGTCCGCGGCGACGTCGTGCCGGGACTTGAGCACCGTCGAGATGGCCTCGGCCGAGCCGCCCATGGCCATGAAGCCCGGCTCGTCCTGCACGGAACCGTCGTAGGTGATCCGGTAGAGCTCGTCGGCGTCCGGCGAGGTGCCGACCTGCGCAACGCAGATCTCCACCTCGTAGGGCTTCTGCGTCTCCGAGAAGATCGCACCGAGCGTCTGGGTGTATGCGTTGGCGAGCGCCCGGCCGGTCACGTCCCGGCGGTCGTAGGCCAGCCCGTTGAGGTCTGCCATCCGCACGCCGGCCCGGCGCAGGCTCTCGAACTCGTTGTAGCGGCCGACTGCCGCGAAGCCGATCCTGTCGTAGAGCTCGCTGATCTTGCGCAGCGAGGTGAGATTCTCGGCGACCAGCAGTACGCCGCCCTCGTAGGTGAGGACGACGGCGGAGCGGCCGCGGGCGATGCCCTTGCGGGCGTACTCCGAGCGGTCGCGCTGGACCTGCTCGGGTGAGGCGTAGAACTGCATGGCCACGGGTGGCTACTCCTTCAATGACCGGATGACGGGCTCTGGCTCGAGGACTGCCGGGCGAGATCAGCCGCCCGGGTTCTCCATCCGTCCGGCGACCACTGCCTCGGCCACCGCGCTGATCTCGGCCTCGGTGAGCCGGTGGGTGCTGTCCGCCGTCGCGGTCATCACCACCGGGTAGATCTTGCGGGTCAGGTCGGGCCCACCGGTCGCCGTGTCGTCGTCGGCGGCGTCGTAGAGCGCCTCCACCGCCAGGTGGATCGCGTCGGAGGTGCTGACACCCGGGCGGTACTTCTTTTTCAGCGCCGACTTGGCGAACAGCGAACCGGAGCCGATCGCGTCGTAGCCGGTCTCCTCGTAGAGGCCGCCCGCGACGTCGAAGCTGAAGATGCGCCCGGCCCGTGACGGGTCGGACGGGGACAGGTCGAAGCCCGCGAAGAGCGGGACCACGGCCAGGCCCTGCATGGCCGCACCGAGGTTGCCGCGCACCATCGCGGCGAGCCGGTTGGCCTTGCCGTCGAGGGACAGCATCGCGCCCTCGATCTTCTCGTAGTGCTCCAGCTCGACCTGGAACAGGCGCATCAGCTCGATGCCGATGCCCGCCGTGCCGGCGATGCCGATCAGCGAGTAGGCGTCCGCCGGGTGCACCTTTTCGATGTCCCGGCTGGCGATGAGGTTGCCCATGGTGGCGCGCCGGTCGCCCGCCATCACGACACCCTCGGCACTCGCGATGGCGACGATGGTCGTGCCGTGCGGCGCTATGTCGGCGGACATCCCCGGCGGCAGCGGCCGGCGACCCGGCAGCAGCTCGGGGGCCGCATGGCTCAGGAACTGCGTGAAGGAGGACGTCCCCGCATTGGTGAACACATCTGGAAGACGCCCGGATGGATCAAAACCCGCTGCCACGTGGTTCCTTTCAGATACGTGATCGCTTCGGCGAGGAGTTCCGGGCTGTCCCGGAACTGCCCGAGGCCGCCGTCGCAGTTGAAGCACAATATCCCGCGCACCCATCCGGTGCGATGATCGTGGTCGAGGTGTTGGGGATCGGCTGCGCCACAGATGGCGCAGCGGCCTTCCTGAGCCAGCAGCATCTCGTCGAACTCGACCGAGCTGTGGCCGTTGCGGTCATCAAGCCCCCGTGGCATGTCCGCTTCGCCCCCTCTGGCGCTACTCGCCGCCCTTTTGGACGTAACCTCGCACGAACTCCTCGGCGTTCTCCTCCAGCACGGAGTCGATCTCGTCGAGCAGGTCGTCGACGTCCTCGGTGATCTCTGCGTGGCGTTCGGCAACCTCAGGGTTGGCCTCGGTGGTGACGTCCTCGATCTCCTCGTCGCGCTTGCCCTTGCCGGACTGCGACTGACCGCCGGTGTCTCGCGTTGCCATGGCTGTCCCCCTTCATGACCCAACTGGTTCGGGTTGGGAAAAACTTACCTCGCGGGTACGACGAAAACGCCCGTCGTCACGGGTGTTTCTCGCCCGCGCGGCCGTCAGCGGCTCGTGATCACTTCGAGTAGGTCCTTCGCGGTGTCGCACTTGTCGAACAGGGCGCCGACGTGCTTCTTCGTGCCCCGCTCCGGCTCCATCATCGGGACGCGCACGAGCGATTCGCGCCCCACGTCGAAGATCACCGAATCCCAGCTCGCCGCGACCACTTCGGACGCGTAGCGGGCCAGGCACTCACCGCGGAAATAGGCCCTGGTGTCCTCGGGCGGCTTCACCATCGCGCGATGGGTCTCCTCGTCGTCCAGCAGCGTCTTCATCGAGCCACGGGCGACCAGGCGGTGGTACAGGCCCTTCTCCGGGCGTACGTCCGAATACTGCAGGTCGACCAGCTGGAGCTTCGGCGACGACCAGGTCAGGTTCTCCCGGTCGCGGTAGCCCTCGAGCAGGCGCAGCTTGGCGACCCAGTCGAGCTGGTCGGAGAGCTGCATCGGGTCCCGGCCGAGCTGGTCCAGGATGTCCTCCCAGCGCTGCAGCACGTCGACGGTCTGCTCGTCGGTGTCCGCGCCGTAACGCTCGTCGCAGAAGTTCTTCGCCCGTTCGTAGTACGCCCACTGCAGGTCGAGGGCGGTGAGCCGGCGCCCGTCGCGCAGGCGCATCAGGTGCTGGAGCGACGGGTCGTGGCTGACCGCCTTGAGCTCGGAGACGGGGTCGGCCACGCCCAGGTCGCCGGTGAAGACCTTCTCCTCGATCATGTTGAGGATCAGCGCCGTCGTGCCGACCTTGAGGTAGGTCGAGATCTCCGAGAGGTTCGCGTCGCCGATGATCACGTGCAGGCGGCGGTACTTGTCGGCGTCCGAGTGCGGCTCGTCGCGGGTGTTGATGATCGGCCGCTTCAGGGTGGTCTCGAGACCCACCTCGACCTCGAAGAAGTCGGCGCGCGAGGAGATCTGGAAGCCGGCGCCGGTGCCGTCCTGGCCGATGCCGACGCGGCCGGCGCCGCAGAAGATCTGCCGGGTCACGAAGAACGGGGTCAGGTGCGCCACGATGTCGGCGAACGGCGTCTGCCGGCGCATCAGGTAGTTCTCGTGCGCGCCGTACGAGGCGCCCTTGTTGTCGGTGTTGTTCTTGTAGAGCTGGATGCGGTGCGTGCCGGGGATCGTTGCGGCCCGTCGCGACGCCTCGGCCATGACCCGCTCGCCGGCCTTGTCCCAGCGGACGATGTCCAGCGGGTTGGTGCACTCGGGGGTGCTGTATTCCGGGTGCGCGTGGTCCACATAGAGCCGGGCGCCGTTGGTCAGTATCACGTTGGCCAGGCCGAGGTCCTCGTCGGCGAGCGCGTCGGCCGGGTCGTACGCGGCACCGGAGTAGGTGAAACCGCGGGCGTCGCGCAGCGGCGACTCCTCCTCGTAGTCCCACCGGGCCCGGCCGCCGCGGTTCAGCTCCGGGCGCGCCCCGTAGGCGTTTACCACCTGGGACGAGGTGACCATCGGGTTGGCGCCGGGCTGCCCAGGCACGGAAATGCCGTACTCGACCTCGGTACCCATGATCCGTCGAACGCTCATGCCATTCCCTCCGCTGGCGCTCCGGGAATGACATTCGTCGAGCGCAGAGTTGTTGATTCGCTCGCGAGCTCGCTCATGCCGACCACCCGACCCGCCACTGTGCTGCCGTTGCCCATGTATCGAGCCTAGACGCTTCCGTACCGGTTCTCCGCTTTGGCCGTACTCGCCACGATACGCAGAGTAGAGATGCACAACGCGGACGAGGGGCGCCTCGTAGCGCCTCCCCGCCCGCGTCGGGCGTTGCTATGGCTTCCTACAGGTACTGACCGGTGTTGCTGGCCGTCTCGATCGAGCGGCCGGCCTCTGCGCCCTTGCCACCGGAGACCAGCGTGCGGATGTAGACGATCCGCTCGCCCTTCTTGCCGGAGATGCGGGCCCAGTCGTCGGGGTTGGTCGTGTTGGGCAGGTCCTCGTTCTCCCGGAACTCGTCGACGCAGCTGTCGAGCAGGTGCTGCAGCCGGAGGCCCTTCTTGCCGGAGGTGAGGAACTCCTTGATCGCCATCTTCTTGCCGCGGTCGACGATGTTCTGGATCATCGCGCCGGAGTTGAAGTCCTTGAAGTACAGGACCTCCTTGTCACCGTTGGCGTAGGTGACCTCCAGGAAGCGGTTCTCCTCGGACTCCGTATACATCCGCAGGACGACCGCCTCGATCATGGCCGCGACCGTCATGTCCCGGTCGCCGCCGTGCTCGGTCAGGTCGTCGCTGCTCAGCGGCAGGCCGCTGAGGATGTACTTGGCGAAGATGTCCTTCGCCGCCTCCGCGTCCGGGCGCTCGATCTTGATCTTCACATCGAGGCGGCCGGGGCGCAGGATCGCCGGGTCGATCATGTCTTCCCGGTTGGAGGCGCCGATGACGATGACGTTCTCCAGGCCCTCGACGCCGTCGATCTCGCTGAGCAGCTGCGGGACGATGGTGTTCTCCACATCGGAGGAGACGCCGGAGCCACGGGTCCGGAATATCGAGTCCATCTCGTCGAAGAACACGATGACCGGCGTGCCCTCGCCGGCCTTCTCCCGGGCCCGCTGGAAGACCAGGCGGATGTGCCGCTCGGTCTCACCCACGTACTTGTTGAGCAGCTCGGGACCCTTGATGTTGAGGAAGTAGCTGGTGTGCTTCTCCTCGCCGCGGCGCTCGGCGATCTTCTTCGCGAGCGAGTTGGCGACCGCCTTGGCGATCAGGGTCTTGCCGCAGCCGGGCGGGCCGTAGAGCAGAATGCCCTTCGGCGGGCGCAGCTGGTGCTCCCGGAACAGGTCCGCGTGCAGGAACGGCAGCTCCACCGCGTCGCGGATCTGCTCGATCTGCGAGTGCAGACCGCCGATGTCGGTGTAGTCGACGTCGGGAACCTCTTCGAGGACGAGCTCCTCGACCTCGCTCTTCGGGATGCGCTCGTACGCGTACGCAGAGCGCGGCTCGATCATGAGCGAGTCGCCCGCACGCAGCTTCGACACCAGCAGCGAATCGGCCAGGTGGACGATCCGCTCCTCGTCGGCGTGCGAGATCACCAGCGCCCGGTCGCCCGGACCGCCGGCGGGATCCTCGAGAATCTCCTTGAGGAGGACTACCTCACCGACCCGCTCGTAGCCGAACGCGTCGACCACGTTGAGCGCGTCGTTGAGCAGGACCTCCTGCCCCCGCCTGAGCTCCTCGACCTCCAGCGACGGGGAAACCGCCACCCGGAGCTTGCGTCCGCCCGTGAAGACATCGACTGTGCCGTCCTCGTGGGCGGCAAGGAATACGCCGTAGCCGCTGGGCGGCTGGGCGAGCCGGTCAATCTCCTCTTTGAGAGTGACGATCTGAGCACGGGCTTCCTTGAGGGTCGCCACGAGCCGGTCGTTGTTCTCGGTCAGTCGAGCGAGCTGCGACTGCGTTGCCGCGAGCCGTTCCTCGAGCTGCCGGACGTGTCGGGGGCTTTCGGTCAACTTGCGCCGTACCAGAGCCAGCTCCTCTTGCAGGAACGCAACCTGGCTGGAGAGATCGTTGGCCTCTTTCTCCCAACGTGCGGCGCCTGACGCTTCGTCGCTACGTGCCACGTCCCACCTCCCCGGGGGCTCGAACGTCTTGGTGATAACACTAGCCGCTGTGTGGCGGTTTTCGACCCATGCAACACCCTCGTCACTGAACCTTGATCGATTCGGCCAGGTACCCGCACCGAGTGGTCAGAGCCGTCGGGTAACGTCGGTCGGGGCGAGGCAGGGGAGGCAGATGGTGTCGGCACAGACCGAGACGGACGAGCTTGAGGTCTGGGTGGATCAGGACCTGTGCACCGGTGACGGACTGTGTGTGCAGTACGCACCCGAGGTGTTCGAGTTCGACATCGACGGGCTCGCATACGTCAAGGACAGTGCGGGTGAGCTGCTGCAGAACCCCGGAGTGCGCACGGGGGTGCCGGCCCGGCTGCGCCTCGAGGTGATCGACGCGGCCAAGGAATGCCCGGGCGATTGCATCCACGTCGTGCGCACCGGCGACGACGTCGAGGTCGCCGGGCCCGACGCGGACTGAGGCACGGAATTCCGCCCCGCCAGACCGTACCGGTACCCGTCCGGCGGGGCGAAAAATGTCACAGGGTTGGGCGACCAACCAAAGATGCGACAACTCGGGAAAATTCTTCCAATCGGGCGATTTGCCCCGGACCGCCGTCGTCGAGCGTCTTGCCGAAACGCAGCGCGTCGTGCCGCAGCGCGGTCCGGCCCTCGTCCTCTGCCATCCCCGGCGGCGGCACCGCGTCGTCCACGGAGCTCAGCAGCAGATAGACGTCGATGCTGTCGACCCGGGCCTGCCCGGTCGCCGTACGGGTGAGCCGGCGGCGGCAGCCCACCTCGGTGACCGTCGAGAGCGGCACCACCCGCAGCGACGAGGTCATCGAGCCGACCGGGCCGTCGCCGGGCGCCACGTCCTCGCCGTGCCAGAGCACCAGCCGGCTGCCGTCGCAGATGACGACCTCCTGCCAGACGCCGTTGACCTCGTTGACGAAGCGCTCCAGCGTGAAGCACAGCACGGACGCGCCGCGCAGCACGCCGAAGAGGGCGTCGAGCGCCACCTCGGGATCGCGCAGGTAGGCCCGGGCGGCCGAGTCCAGGTCCTCGTAAGGCGACCAGTCCGGGAAGACCGCCGGCATCTCGTTACTGCCACCGAACGGCGGAGAACTCATCGCGCCCACCCGTCCCCTCCGCTCCCAAACCCCATCGAAACCCGCGACGGAAACTACCGGATCCGCCTCGGGCCGTCACACCCCGGTATCGTCGGCCGTCTCCGTACGCTCGGCCGCGAGGGCGGCCAGTACGGCCTTGCGCTGGGCGTACGCCTCGGCGCCCTTGCTCGGCTTGCGGCGCCGCGGCGGGGCGGTCACGCCGGGCGCCAGCCGGCGCGACGAGACCAGGAACGCGGTGTGCGCGATCATCCGGTGGTCGGGGCGCACGGCGAGGCCGTCCGCGTGCCAGTCGCGGACCAGCGACTCCCAGGCCCGGGGCTCGGTCCAGCCGCCGCGCTCGCGCAGCGCCTCGACAAGCTCGGAGAGCTGCGGGGTGGTGGCAACGTAGCCGATGAAGACGCCGCCGGGCACCAGCGCGCGCTCGACCATCCCGAGGGCCTCCCAGGGGGTCAGCATGTCGAGCACGATCCGGTCGAAGCCCTCGCCCTCGGCCTCCGCCACGTCGCCGCGGTGCAGGTGCCAGGCGGGGTGCGGCCCGCCGAAGAACGCCTCGACGTTCTTGCGCGCCACCGCCGCGAAGTCGTCGCGCAGCTCGTAAGAGTGCAGCTCGCCGGTGCTGCCGACCGCCCGCAGCAGCGAGCAGGTCAGCGCGCCCGACCCGGCGCCCGCCTCCATGACCTTGGCGCCCGGGAAGATGTCACCCATGGCGACGATCTGCGCGGCGTCCTTCGGGTAGATCACCTGGGCGCCGCGCGGCATGGAGAGCACGTAGTCGGAGAGCAGCGGGCGCAGCGCGAGGTAGGCCGTGCCGCCGCTGGAGACCACGACGCTGCCCTCGGGCAGGCCGATCAGGGTGTCGTGCTCGAGGGCGCCACGGTGGGTGTGGAAGGCCTTGCCGGGCTCCAGCACGATGGTGTGCATGCGGTTCTTGGGATCCGTGAGCTGCACGCGGTCGCCCTCGCGGAACGGCCCGCGGTGGGCGGGCACTGGCTCGTCGACGACGGTGGTGGGTTGCACAGTCACTGATCGCTCTCTCATCTCGGTACCAGACTTCATCGGCCGGACGGCCTGCGGGCGGCGCGGCGCGGTTCCAGCAACTCGGCCAGGTCCGCGATGTGCAGCACGCCGACGACATCCTCCCCGGAGGTGACCACGTACTGCGCACCCGGGTGCGCCTGCACGGCCCGGACCACCTGTTCGCCGCTCAATCCGAGCGACAGGGCCGGCAGCCGGCCGAGTTCCTGCGAGACCGTGTCGACCGACACCCAGGGCCGCCGCTCGGCCGGCACCGCGGCCGAGCCGGCCGCGTCGACGAGCGCCACCACCCGGCCGCTGGAGTCGGCGACGGCAAGGGTGTCCGCAGCCCGGTCGGCCGCGTCGGCGCGGCGCTGCGCCTCGGCCAGCGGCGTTCCCGACGGTACGGCGAAGAGCGGCCGCGCGAGGGCGCCCAGGTCGATGAGGGGGAACCGCCGGGTCATCCGGGCCAGCCTGATCGACTGTCCGGCGCCCTGCCACAGCGTGAAGACCACCAGCAGGATGAAGAGCAGGCCGAAGAGGGTCAGCAGGTTGAGCCGGTACAGGGTGAAGACGGCCATGCCGGTGACCAGTGCGATGCACCGCCCGGACCAGGCGGCCACCACGGTCGCCCGGTTCCGGTCCTTGATCAGCGCCCAGATGCCGGCCCGCAGCGCCCGGCCGCCGTCGAGCGGAAGCCCCGGCAGCACGTTGAAGATCGCCACGAGGACGTTGGCGGCGGCGACCTGGAACGCGATCTGGCCGGCGACCGTACGGTCGGGCAGCGCCACCGCGAGGGCGGTCGCGAGCCCGCCGATGACGAAGGAGACCGCGGGACCGGCCAGCGCGACCAGGGCGTCGACCCGGGGTGTCGGCGCGTCGCGGTCCAGCTCCGTCCAGCCGCCGAGCAGCTCGAGGGTGATGCCGCGCACCCCGATGCCGTAGCGCCGGGCGGTCATGGCGTGGCCGAGCTCGTGCAACAGCAGGGAGCCGAGCAGGCAGGCCACGAAGCCGAACCCGGCGGCGTACGCGAGCGGGCCGGCCAGGCCGAGCTCGGCCTCGGCGTAACCGCCGTACACGACGGTGACCAGGAGCGCGAGCAGCAGCATCGAGGGGTGCAGGTAGAGCGGAATGCCCAGCACGCGGCCGACCATCGTGCCGGGCCGCCGCGCGCGGCCGGTCTGCTGAGCGCCTTCGTCCACGCATCGATGCTACGGACCGCGCCTGAGAGCCCCGCCTATCCGGTTTCGTCGTACCCCTCCCATAGCCTGGTCACCATGACGGCAGAAACGGTTTTGTCTCCTTCCGCGGCCGCACCTCCCGGCGCGGTGCCCGGACGGTCGCCCGGGCGCGCGCCCGGCCCGGACGAGCGGCCCGCCGGGCCGTCGCTGTCGCCGTCGCGGGCCGCGGATTTCAAGACCTGCCCCCTGCTGTTCCGTTTCCGCACGATCGACCGG
Source organism: Actinoplanes sp. NPDC026623 (assembly GCF_040638275.1). Classification (NCBI taxonomy): domain Bacteria; kingdom Bacillati; phylum Actinomycetota; class Actinomycetes; order Micromonosporales; family Micromonosporaceae; genus Actinoplanes; species Actinoplanes sp. NPDC026623. The sequence goes on from NZ_JBEZXZ010000037.1 coordinate 27,077, forward strand.
CTTCCGGAGAAACCGACCGCCGATCAGGTGCGCGGCACGCTGGTGCACGCGGTGCTGGAGCGGTTGTTCGACCTTCCGGCGGCCGAGCGCACGCCGGACTCGGCGGCCGCGCTGGTGGCGCCGGAGTGGGAGCGGCTGCTCGGCCAGGAGCCGCTGCTGGCGGAGCTGTTCGCCCGGACGGAGGACCCCGGCACCGAGCCCGCCGGGGCGGAGCCGCTGCCCGGTGTCGCGGCGGCGGCCGAGGCCGAGCGGATCGCGGCCTTCCTGGGCGGCGCCGGCGATCTGCTCGCCGGCTACTTCGCGGTCGAGGACCCGCGCCGGCTGGAGCCGGCCGAGCGCGAGAGCCTGGTGTCGACGCTGGTCGCCGACGAGCTGCTGATCCGCGGCTACATCGACCGGCTCGACGTCTCCCCCGCCGGCGACCTGCGGGTGGTCGACTACAAGACCGGCGGCGCGCCACGCGAGGCGTTCGAGGGCCGCGCGCTGTTCCAGCTGAAGTTCTACGCGCTGGTGCTGTGGCGCACCCGCGGCGTCGTGCCCCGGGTGCTGCGCCTGCTCTACCTCAAGGACGCCGAGGTCTGCGACTACAGCCCCGACGCGGCGGAGCTGGAGCGCTTCGAGCGCACCCTGGTGGCGCTGTCGCAGGCGATCGAGCGGGCCAAGGCCGACCGGGACTTCCGGCCGAAGCCGAGCAAGCTCTGCGGGTGGTGCAGCCATCAGCGGTTCTGCCCCGAGTTCGGCGGCACGCCCCCGCCCTACCCCGAGCCGGCGCCGGCCGGGGCCGGCGCCGGCTCGGCGACGGCTGACGACGCCGCGGTGCCCCCGCCCCGCCTGCCCTGACCGGATGCCCGGCGGCAATCACCTACTGTGTGCAGGGCCGATCCGCCCGGGCGGTCCGGGTCGAAACTTGCTCACTGGAGGCGCACGGATGACGGCAGGCGACCGGGCGACGGCGACAGCCTCGGCGGCCACCCGACCGGTCCGGGTGCTGCTCGCCGACGACCAGCCCATGCTGAGGTCCGGGCTGCGGATGGCCCTGGCCGGCGCCACCGGCCTCGCCGTCGTGGGCGAGGCCGGCGACGGGGTCGAGGCCCTTGACCTCTCCCGCCGCCTGCTGCCGGACGTGGTGGTGATGGATGTGCGGCTGCCGCGCCTCGACGGGCTCGCCGCCACCAGGGCCATCAGCGACTCCGGGCTGCCGGTGCGCGTGCTGATCCTGACCGCGGCCGACACCGATGAGCAGGTGCTCGCCGCGGTCGCCGCCGGGGCGGCGGGCTACCTGGGCAAGAACGTCCCGCCCGCGGAGCTGGTTTCCGCCATCCGCGCGGTCGCCGGCGGCGGCTCGGTCGTCGCCCCGCTCATCCTGGCCCGGCTGCTCGGCCGCCTCGCCGAGGCGCTGCCGGCACCCGCGGCCATGTCGGCCGCGCCCGCCCTCGGCGCCCTGACCGAGCGCGAGCGCGAGGTCTTCATGCACATCGCCAAGGGGCATTCCAACGCCGAGATCGCCCGCGCCCTCACCGTCAGCGAGACCACGGTGAAGACGCACGTCGGGCACCTGCTGACCAAGCTCGGCCTCCGCGACCGCGTGCAGGCCGTCGTCCTGGCCTACGAGACCGGCCTGGTCCGGCCCGGCGGCTGACGGCCGGAGCTGCGACCACCCGGCCCGCTGGGGACGGCCCGGTCGCGACCACCCGCCGGCTCGGCGACTGACGGCCCAGGCCGTTCGCCGGCCCGGCGACTGACGGCCCCAGCAGCGACCGACCGCAGGTCCGGGCGACTGACGGCTCAGGCCGCGAGGGGCGTTCCGCTCACGACGCGGTGCACGTCGATGTCGCCGCTCGCCGTGCGGATACCCAGCTCCAGGGCCGCCTGCTGCTGGTCCCCGGACGGGGTCGCGGCCATCGACAGGTTGTTCGACGTCGAGCCGGCCGCGGTGTTGAGGTCCAGCCAGACGCCGGTCCCCGCGGCCACGCCGACCGAGACGTCGCCCGACGCGGTCTTGAACCGGGCCGTGCCGCGCCGGAGCAGCCCGACCTCGACGTCGCCCGACGCGGTCTCCGCCTTGACCGACGCCTCGGCCGCCCGGATGGTGATGTCGCCGCTCGCGGTGTTGGCGGTGACGTCACCGATGACGTCACCGACCCTGATGTCGCCCGACTGGCTGGTCACCCGCAGCGATCCGCCGACGTGTGTCACCTTCAGGTCGCCGCTGGCGGCCTTGAGGTAGGCGTCGCCGTCGACGTGCTCCACCACGGCGTCGGCCGACTGCAGGGTGGCCTGGACCGCCGCGTAGCGGCCCGCGGCGCGGATGTCCGCGGCCGCCGACTTCGCCGTCAGCGAGCTGCCCTCCGGCACCCGGACGACGATCTTGATCTTCGGGAGGCGGAGCCACTGCCACGGCGCGGACTCCGCCGCGTGGACGATCAGCTCGTCGCCCTCCAGCTGCACGATGAATTTGTCCGACGCGTCCACGCCGGCCTCGGTGATGTCCACCCGCACCGTCTGGCGCGGCTCGGCGAAGATCGTCGCGTCGCCGCGGTGCAGGCGCAGGGAGACCGTGACGGGTGTCGCGTGATCGAACTCGGGCATGGTCGTGTCCTTTCCGGGGAGGGTCTGCTGCTCACGCTTGAGCGAAGCCGGTGATGCGTTTGCCGGAACGGTTCCGGCCCGGCGGCTGTTCGGGTGTGGGCCGGCCCGCCGCCGCGGTGACGGCGCGGACCAGCCAGGCGTTGACCGAGACACCCTCGGCCGCCGCGGCCTGCTCGACGTGGCTCTTCAGCGCCTCCGGCATCCGCAGGGTGAGCCGGGCCAGGTCGCCGCCGTCGAGCAGCGGCGCCGCGGCCGGCGGCTCCGGCTCTGCGTCGATGTGGCTGACCACCAGGTCCGCCTCGCGGCCGCGGAGCCGGACGTCGACGACGGGCCCGTGCAGCCGCGTGGTGATCTCGGCCGCGGCGTCGGAGAGCGCCTGCAGCAGCGCGAGCCGGGCCGAGGCCTCGATCGCGTGGCTGAGCAGTTCGGCCGCGCGGGCGGTCTCCGGACCGCCCGGCGCCGCGGCCGCGGAGAGGTCTCCGCGCAGCGATTCCAGATACGGTGTCAGGTCCATGACGCAATAGTGACGTCATCGATGACGTCTGTCAACCGTCACAGCGACGTCAACCCGGCTCGAGGACGCGAGTCAGGGACAACCCTGAGACTTCGCTGGAGGAATCCCCGAGCAAATCTCCGCGTTGCGCTACGCCGGTGGGCGGACGCCCGGGCCCGATTTCGACGAAACACTGGGCGGGCCGGCCGGGCGCCAATGCCCGGCCGGTCCAGCAGATGCATCCAGGGGGCGAAGTGACAGCGACGAAGGCCAATGATCCGGTGGCCGCACGCGCGAGCGAGGTCTGGAAGGTGTACGGCTCCGGAGAGGCACGCGTCGTCGCGCTGCGCGGCGTGAGCGCGGAGTTCGAGCGGGGCCGCTTCACCGCCATCATGGGCCCGTCCGGAAGCGGCAAGTCGACCCTGATGCACTGCCTGGCCGGTCTGGACACGGTCGACCGCGGTGAGGTGCACATCGGGGGCACCGCGGTCACCGGCATGGGCGACAAGGCGCTCACCCGGTTGCGCCGGGATCGGGTCGGCTTCATCTTCCAGCAGTTCAACCTGCTGCCGACGCTCAGCGCGCAGGAGAACATCCGGCTGCCGCTGGACATCGCCGGCCGCAAGCCCGATCCGCAGTGGTGGGACGTCGTCATCGACACGGTCGGCCTGCGGGACCGGCTCAGCCACCGGCCCAGCCAGCTCTCGGGCGGCCAGCAGCAGCGCGTCGCGTGTGCCCGGGCCCTCGTCGGCCGGCCCGACGTCATCTTCGCCGACGAGCCGACCGGCAACCTGGACTCGCGGTCCGGCGCCGAGGTGCTCTCGTTCCTGCGGGCCAGCGTCCGCGAGCACCACCAGACCATCATCATGGTCACCCACGATCCGGTGGCGGCGAGCTACGCCGACCGCGTCGTGTTCCTGGCCGACGGCGAGATCGTCGACGAGCTGCTCGAGCCGACCCCCGAGTCGGTGCTGGACATGATGAAGCGCCTCGACACCCACGCCGCGCCGGTGATGCTCTGATGCTGCGCGCGACCCTGAAGAGTCTGCTGGCACGCAAGCTGCGGCTCATCCTCTCCGGGCTCGCCGTCGTGCTCGGCGTCATGTTCGTGGCCGGCGCGTTCGTGGTCACCGACACCCTGAACCGCTCGTTCGACTCCCTGTTCGCCAGCGCGTACGCCACGACCGACGTCTCCGTGTCCGCCAAGCCCAAGGTCGAGGTCTCCGAGTTCGAGGGCGAGGAGGTGGCGGCACCGATGTCCGCCTCGGTCGTCAAGCAGGTCAGCGGCGTACCCGGGGTCAAGAGTGCGACCGGGCAGGTCGACGCCGACGGCGCCCGGGTGATCGGCAGCGACGGCAAGGTGCTCACCTCGATGGGTCCGCCCCGGCTCGGCACCAACTGGACCGGCACCAACTCCCTCGTGCAGCTGCGCGAGGGCCGTGGCCCGGCGGCGGCGTCCGAGATCGCGGTCAACGCGGCTGTGGCCAAGGCCGCCGGCATCAGGATCGGTGACCGGGTCGGCGTGCTCACGCTGGAGCCGAAGAAGGAGTTCACCCTCGTCGGGATCTGGGGCTACAGCGGCAACCGGGACAGCATCGGCGGCGCGCAGGAGGTCGCCTTCACCGAGCCCGTCGCCCAGCGGCTCATGCTCGGCGAGACCGGCGTCTACAGCTCGGTCCGGGTGCAGGCGGCCGACGGCGTGTCGCCGGAGGCGCTGCGGGACCGGATCGCGGCCGTCGTCGGCGACGGCTACCAGACCCGTACCGGCGAGCAGCTCGCCGCGGAGAGCGCCGCCGGCATCCAGCAGGGGCTCGGCTTCTTCAGCAACATCCTGCTGGGCTTCGCCGGCGTGGCCCTGTTCGTCGGCATCTTCCTCATCCTCAACACCTTCTCGATCATCGTGGCCCAGCGCACCCGGGAGCTGGCGCTGATGCGGGCGATCGGCGCGAGCCGCCGGCAGGTCATCGGCTCGGTGCTCGTCGAGGCGACGGTGATCGGCCTGGTGGCGGCGGTGCTCGGCCTCGCGGCCGGCGTCGGCGTCGGATTCGGGCTGGCGTACCTGTTCAGCGAGTTCGGCGGCGGCGGGCTGCAGCTGGCACCGATCGGCGTGCCGCTCGCGGCGATCATCAGCTCGTTCGTCGTCGGCGTGCTCGTCACCGTGGTCGCCGCGGTCCTGCCGGCGCTGCGGGCGTCGCGGATCGCCCCGGTCGCGGCGATGCAGGACGTCGCCACCCCGGACCGGCCGCTCACCCGGATCAGCATCGCGGGCGGCGCCGTCACGGCGGCCGGCGCCACGGCGCTGGGCATCGGGCTGTTCGGGGACTCAGGCGGCGCGACCCTATGGACGATCCTCGGCGGCGTGCTGGTGTCGTTCATCGGCATCGCGCTGCTCACGCCGCTGATCAGCCGCCCGGTCATCTCGGTGCTGGGCCGGCTCTTCTCGTGGTCGCTGCCGGGCCGGCTGGGCCGGCTCAACTCGGGCCGCAACCCGCGCCGCACGGCGATCACCGCCGCCGCGTTGATGGTCGGCATCGCGCTGGTCACCGGCGTCACCGTGGTGATGGACTCCGCCAAGAGCAGCCTGAAGGCCGAGGCGGCGAGCGTCCTGAAGGCCGAGGTGATCATCAGCGGGGACGACAACGGCCCGCGGCCCGCGACCTACGACCCCGCCGTGCTGCGCGAGGCGGCGGCCCTTCCGGGGGTACGGGCGGCCGCCGGCCTCTGGGACGACCAGGTCCTGATCAACGGCGTGAAGGAGTGGGTGAACGCCACCGAGGACACGGCCACCCTCTCCCAGGCGTACGGGGACGGCGGCACGGTGACGAAGTTGCGCGACGACCAGATCCTGGTGGACGTGCCGACGGCGGAGGGGCACCACTGGCAGGTCGGTGACCGGGTGACGGTCCAGGCGTCCCGCGGCGAGCCGCGCGGCTACACGATCGCGGCGACGTTCGCGAAGGACGCCCTGCCGGGCTCGATCCTGCTGCCGGGCGCCGCCACGAAGGACTTCGGCATCACGCAGCCGGTCATCGGCTTCGTCAAGCTCGACGACGGCGTACCGCTCGCTCAGGTCCTGCCGCAGGTCAAGGCCCTGCTGGCGGACAGCCCCGAGGTGTCGGCGCAGGACGCGCAGGCGTTCATCAACGAGCAGGCGGCGACCTTCGACGTGATCATCGTGATGATCCAGATCCTGCTGGCGCTGGCGATCCTGATCGCCGTGCTCGGCGTGATCAACACGCTGGCGCTGTCGGTGCTGGAGCGGACCCGCGAGCTGGGCCTGCTGCGCGCGGTCGGCCTGGGCCGGGCGCAGACCATGCGCATGGTGACCGTCGAGGCGGTGGTGATCTCGGTCTTCGGCGCGCTGCTCGGCGTGGTCGTCGGCGCCGGGATGGGCACCGCGGTGACCCGGGCCCTGAAGAGCGACGGCATCACCGAGCTGGTGCTGCCGTGGGGCCGGATGGGCACCTACCTGCTGCTCGCCGCCGTGGTCGGGGTGATCGCGGCGGTCCTGCCCGCGATCCGCGCCGCCCGCCTCAACGTCCTGGGCGCCATCGCCCACGACTGATTCCCACCCGCGGCACAGAGCCGCGCCGGCCCCTCACGGGCCGGTGCGGCTCAGCCGGGTATCGAGGCCAGCAGGCTCGACAGGTAGGCCGGGTCGACGTCCTCGAGGGAGTCGCGCAGGTGGACGCCGTCGGTGGCCGGCAGCTCCAGCTCGGCCGGCACGGCGAGCACCGCGGCGCCCGAGGCCACCGCGCTGGCCAGGCCGGGCGGCGAGTCCTCGATCGCCACGCAGTCCGCGATGTTCACGCCCAGCAGGTCGGCCGCGGTCCGGTACGGCGCCGGGTCGGGTTTCGGCGCCGCGACCTCGTCGCCGCAGACCACGACGTCGAAGTTCTCCCGGCCGAGGGTGTCCAGCGCGATCTCCACCAGCCGGCGTCCGGTCGAGGTGACCAGCGCGGTCGGCAGGCCCGCCGCCCGCACCGCGAGCAGCAGCTCGAGCGCGCCGGGCCGCCAGACCAGGCCCTCGGCGAAGAGCTCCTCGACCCGCCGCAACAGCCAGGCAACGTCGGCGGCGCCGCCGCGGTCGGGCCGGCCCAGGTCCTCGCGGAAGATCCGCATCGAGCTGGCCATGCTGGTGCCGATCATCGCCCGCCGCGCCGCCGGCGACAGCTCGCCGCCCGCGTGCGCCGCGAGCTCGTTCAGCGCGACCTCCCAGACCTTTTCGCTGTCGACAAGCGTGCCGTCCATGTCGAAGAGCACCGCAGCCGGTAGTCGTGATGTCAGGGCGGGCCTCCCGGGCCGATCGGGTCGTCTCCCGGCCATTCTTGCGAACCCGGCCCCGCCGGGCCCGCCGTTGTGACGGCTACGACACGTCGCAGGGCTTCAGCGACTGCTTGTAGCCGCGGTCGAAGGCCCGGGTGCGCTGCTCCGCCGACCCGTGCGCGCCCTCGGCGAACCAGGGCTGGCCCGGGTCGTCGCCGACCGCCTCGAGGCCCGCCGCGAGCTCGTCCAGGTCGCCGTCGTCGAGCTTCAGCCTGCCCTTGCGCTCGGTGTCGCCGATGTAGGCGCCCGCCATGCAGTCGGCCTGCAGCTCCTGGTCGATCGAGAGCTCGTGCTGGATGCCGAGCCGGTTCTGTATCGCGTGCGCGTACTCGTGGCCGAGCAGGTAGAAGATGAACGCGTCGCCGATCTGCTGGAACGCGGCGAACGCCCAGTTCACGTCGTACGCGATGAAGTCGCCGTCCGAGCAGTAGGCGGCGTTGTTGAGCCCGAGCGGCTGCCCGCCGCACTCGACCTCACCCTCCCGCTCGTACGGGATCACCCGGGCGACGGGCCGGAAGTCGAGGCCGGAGTCGGCGAATCCGGCCTTCCAGTACTCCTGCGCCACCCCCGTCGCGTCGCCGATGTCGGCCGCGAACTCCTCGGGGGTGTCGGTGCCGTCCGGGTCCTCCCCGGCGGGCGTGGTGCGCTGCTTGGCGGTCGGCGCCGGCGGGGCCGGCCGGCCCGCGTCGTCGTCGGCGGGCGCCGAGACGCAGCCGAGCGCGACCAGCGCCGCCGTCACGAATGCCAGCAGGAGCGGGCGGGGGCGGCGGGTTACCGGCATGCGGATCCTCCGGGGGCAGGCGTTACCGGGTTGCACCAACGATACGCACGGAGTGCCACAAAAGGATCAACGCGGGCGCCCGGGGCCGCGACCCGGCGGGCACAATGGGCACGTGCGCATCGAGGACGTGACCCCGGAGACGGTACGGCCGGTGCGCCGCCCGTGGCTGGTGCAGAGCTGGCACGACCTGGCGTTTCTGCACTGGGCTGTGCCGCCGGAGGTGGTCGCCCCGTTCCTGCCGCGCGGCACCGTGCCCGACACCCTCGACGGCGTCGCCTACGTGGGCCTGATCGGCTTCCGGATGGTGCGGCTCGGCGCGCTGCGCGGCCCGGGGATTCCGTACCTCGGCACCTTCTGCGAGACCAATGTGCGGCTGTACAGCGTCGACGGCCAGGGCCGGCGGGCGGTCGTCTTCCTCTCCCTCGACGCCGAGCGGCTGCTGCCGGTGCTGACGGCGCGGGCGCTGCTGCGGCTGCCGTACATGTGGTCGCGGATGCGGCTGGAGAAGGACCGCGACGTCGTGCGCTACACCAGCAGGCGGCGCTGGCCCGGCCCGCGCGGGACGGCCGGCTCCATAGCGGTACGGGTGGGAGCACCCCTGGAGCGGCCGTCCGCGCTGGAGCATTTCGTGACCGCCCGCTGGGGCCTGCACACCCGCGCCTGGGGCCGGAGCCTGCACCTGCCGAACGAGCACCCGCGCTGGCCGCTGCACCGCGCGGAGTTGCTCGACCTCGACGAGGACATGCTGACCGCCGCCGGACTGCCCGCACCGGCGGGCCCGCCGGACAGCGTCCTCTACTCCCCCGGCGTGCCCGTCGTCTTCGGCGCGCCGGCGCCGCTGCCAGGGGCGTAGAGCCCCCTAGCCGAGGATCTTGTCGAGCTTGGTGAAGGAGCTTTCCCAGCCCGCGCGCGCCATGTCGCCGAATTCGGGCGTGTAGGGCCCCTGCGTCAGCACCAGCCGGGTCCTGCCGCCGGGCTCGTCGTGGAACTCGATGCGCATCCGCATGACGGAGCCCGCGAACTCCGGAATGGCCGAGAGGTCCTCCTCGCCGACCAGCAACTCGTTCTCGATCACCTCGACGAAGGTGGCGTCGACCGGCGAGGTCTGCGTCGGGTCGGTGTCGCTGACCATGGTGAAGCGCTGGTGGCCGCCGACCTTGGCATCGATGTCGACGGTGTCGCGGGGCACGCTGAAGCCGACCGGGCCGAACCACGCGGCGAGCTGATCGGGGTCGACGAACGCGCGGTAGACCAGGCTGCGCGGCGCGTCGAAGATGCGGGTGATGACGAGCTCGCCGGTGTTGCCGGTCATGGCTGATTCTCCTCTGATTGTCGGATCCGCTGCAGGTGCGCGTCGAGCCGCGCGAAGTTCACGTCCCAAAACCGGCGGTAGCGCTCCATCCAGGCCGTGGCCTCGCGCAGCGGCTCGGCCTGCAGGCTGCTGGAGCGCCACTGCGCCGAACGGCTGCGGGTGATGAGACCGGCCCGCTCCAGCACCTTCAGATGACGGGAGATCGCCGGGAGACTGATGGCGAACGGCTCGGCAAGCTCCGAGACGGTGGCGTCGCCCTCGGCCAGCCGGGCGAGGATCGCCCGGCGGGTCGGGTCCGCCAGCGCCGCGAAGATCGTGCTGAGCCGGTCGGTGGCCATTTGTTTAACGCCTTCGTTAATTAACGTGTGGGTTAAACATAGGCCGGGGACCGGCCGTCATCAACTCGCGGCGCGTCAGACCCGGGACGGGATGCGCCGGTGCAGCTCGGCGAGCAGCGTCCGCGGGCCCGGCGACATCAGGCCCACGTCGATCAGGAACGCCGAGCCGGACTCGCGGCGCAGCACCCGGGGAGGCCGCCCCCGCTCGTGCAGCTCGACGGCCGCCGCCATGCTGGTGGGCGTCACCACGAGCTCCGTGAACGGGCCCCAGCCCCGCAGTCCGACCGAGGCGATCGAGGACCACTGCAGGTGCACGCCGCGGCGGCCGGTCGCCGCGAACTCCAGGCCCAGCACGGAGCTCTTCATCCAGCCCAGCCGTCGCCAGGTGATGAGCATGATCAGGCTGGCCGTCACCGTCGGCACGATCAGCAGGCTCTCGACCATGATGAGGATGTCGCCGCTGTCCGGGAGGATCCCGGCCAGGAACATGATCGACACGTACACCCCGGTGCAGATCCCCCAGACCAGGGCGACCACCCAGAGCATGGTCACGAAGACCAGGGCGCGCGGCTGGAAGAACGTCGTGGCGTCCTCGCCGGGCTCGAGCGGATGATCCTCCACGAGCGCCAGTATGCCCGGTTATGTTGCTACGTATACCGTATTGGCGGACTCGCCGCCGGTCAGCGGGTTCGGGAACGACACCACGTGTGCCGCCGCGTCGTCGAACACCTCGGCCAGCGCCGCCTCGAACTCGGCGTCCGGCGGGTCGTCCGACCAGAGCGCGAAGACGCCGCCCGGGCGCAGGTGCGCGGCGAGCCGGCGCAGCCCGCCCACCGTGTAGAGCGCGGCGTTGGCGGGGGCGAGCACGTGCCGGGGGCTGTGGTCGACGTCGAGCAGGATCGCGTCGAAGAGGCGCCCGGGCGCGTCCGGGTCGAAGCCCGGCCCGCCCGCGGCCATCGCGAAGAAGTCACCCTCGACGAGGCGGCTGCGCGGATCGGTGGTCAGCGCCGCGGCCTCCGGGAGCAGCCCGCGCTCGTGCCAGGAGATGACCTCCCCCACCGCGTCGACGACCAGCAGCGACGCCACCCGCTGGTCCTCGAGGACGGCCCGGGCGGTGTAGCCCAGCCCCAGGCCGCCGACGACCACGTCGGGGCGGGCACCGGCGGGCAGCGCGGCCAGGCCCAGGCGGGCGAGTTCGATCTCCGCAACGGTGAAGAGGCTGGACATCAGGAACTCGTCGTCGATCTTCACCTCGTACACCTCGACCTTGAGCCGCGGGTCGAGCCGGCGGCGCAGGCTGATCTCGCCGATCGGCGTCTCACGCCAGGCCAGTTCCTCGAAGCGCGCGCTCACCGGGCCGCCGGCCGTCCGTGCCGGCTTCCCCGGGTGATCAGGGCCCCGGCCACCATGTGTCCGTCCATGGCCGGTCAGCTTGCCACGCCGACCGGCCGGACGGTGGGATCCCGCCTAAGCGAAGGTGCGCTGGGTGCTGAACGCCTCGGGGTCGTCGGCGTCCTCGACCGGCTCGGCCCCGGTCGCGACGGCGGCCGCGGCGGCCTCCGCCTCCGACGAACCGATCTTGGCAAGCTGCCGGGCGTAGCTCCGGGTCGCGGTCCAGAGCTTGTAGATGAGCAGCAGCTCGAACGCCGCCAGCAGCGCGGCCGACAGGGTCGTGAAGAACATGATCTGGTTGGTCAGCGGGCCCAGGATGAAGATGAACATCTGGAACTCGATGCCGCTGAACACGTGTGCCCGGATGCGCTGCCGGATCAGCACGTTGCGGATCTTCACGAAGGCGCTGAACTTGGTGCGGAAGTCGTCGTAGACGTCGACGACGGGCCGCTCCTGGCCCGTGGAGTCGGTGGCGGTCACGATGTCCGCGGCCGCGCCGACCGGGTGCTCGGCGCCGGTCTCCTCGACGAACATCAGGCGGCCCGGGTTCTCGCCGCGGGCGGCCTCCAGCCGCCGCCGCATGTCGTTCTTGACCTTGCCGATCTGCAGGGCGTTCAGGTACCGGAACATGTCGAGGAAGATCACGGCGGCGGCGAGCCACAGGTAGCGGAGGTCGTCGGTCTTCGCGTACTGGCCGCCGAACAGGGCGATCGCGCAGGTCAGCACGCGCAGCCGGTCGAAGACGTAGTCGAGCCAGGCGCCGAAGACCGAGCCCGTGCCCTTCAGCCGGGCGATCTTGCCGTCCATGCAGTCGAGCACGAAGCTGAGGTGGAAGACGATCGCGCCGGCGGCCAGCCACGGGTACTCACCCTGCGCGAAGCAGTACGCGGTGACGAGACCGAGCAGGAAGGCGCCCATCGTCAGCACGTTCGGCGTGATCCACCGGACCGGTGCCACGAGCCAGACCAGCCGGGAGGCGAGGGGATCGACGAGCCAGACAGTCCACCAAGCGTCGCGATCCTTGTAGGTGCGGGTGCGGATCTCGTCGAGCGTGAACCGTTGTGCCATGCCACAACTCCACCGTCGTGATGAATACATGAATATCGGGACGCGCGGACATTACAGGAGCCTGTCTCACGACTGATCAACCAGGCCGAGAATCTGGACAAACGACCAGGATTCTCGACTGGGCGGCCCGGCGCGCGACGGACGTGGATACGTTGCGTGATGGACGTGACTACCAGCAAACACGACGAGCATTGCCGGGTCGTAACGCCGCAACCCTTGCGTGGCGAAAAGGCATATAAAGATCCTCCTCGGGGGGTACGGACCGTGTCGCCCACCGCCGCACATGTCACGCTCAAGTTGTGACCTCGGGGCGGGGCCGGGCGACTTTCAGGGAGATGACGGTGGACGCCGACCACGTCGCGGACGATCTCGAGTCCGTGCTGCTCACCGAGGTGCGGATCCTGGCCCGGGTAGGTGAGCTCGCGGCCGGGATCGGCAAGGACCACGCGGGCCGGGACCTCGTCATGATCGGCGTACTGGGCGGTGCCGCCACCTTCACCGTAGACCTTGCGAGGGCCCTGGAGAGTCAGGTCGAGATCGGCTGGATGGCGATACGGTCGTACTCCACGAGCAACCGCGCCTCCGGCTCCGTACGCCTGCTCAAGGATCTTGATATCGACATCGAGGGCCGGGACGTGATCATCGCGGAAACCGTGATCGACACGGGCCTGACCATGTCGTGGCTGATCTCCAGCCTGAACCAGCGCCGCCCGGCGTCGATCGCGGTCTGCGCGCTGCTGCGCAAGCCGAACGCGCCGCAGTTCGCGGTGCCGACGTACGTCGGCTTCGACGTGCCGGCCGGCCTGATCGTCGGGTACGGGCTGGACTACCGCGGGCGCTACCGCAACCTGCGCTGCGCCGCCGTCCTGGCGCCGCACGCCGCACGGTAGCGGCGGGCGCTATCCGAAGGTCGCGGGGTCGGCCAGGAAGAAGTCGTTGAGCGTGCGCCGGTCCGCGGGCGCGAGCGCCTTGCGGGGAACGCGCAGGCACTTCCCGCGGCCGATGTTCACGATCCACGTGGACGGCCAGCGGTCCACCCGGGTGACGTCGGTCCACGGCAGGTCGAGCCGGTGGGCGGCGGTCAGCTGGGTCATGCCCTTGTCGGTGAACTCGTACCTGATCGGCCGGCTGAACGAGCGGCGGCGCACCGCCCAGCCCAGCAGCGCCATCAGCTCGAAGAACGCCGGTATGACGAGGAAGAAGAACCCCATCTGCAGAAACGGGGGGTCGGGGTCCTCCACGAACAGCGTCTGCCCGATCCCGATGACGATGAACAGCAGCGGAAGCGCGCGCAGGATGTTGGACCGGATGCCGTTGGTGATCAACGTCATCTTTCGGTACACCCCATAGGTGACCTGGATCTCCCCCGTCAACAACATGCGCGGCAGTATGCCATCACGATCGTGGTACGTCGATCTTGGTTTGCCGCTGGTCAGTCGGGGCCCAGATCCAGCAGGGGGACCACCAGCAGCGTCCGCCGCACGGCCTCCTGCGCCGCGGCGACACGCAGCCGGTCCCCGGTCGCGGTGAAGGTGAACAGGCGGTCGCCCGCCGCCGTCCACGGTGGAATCTCGCCGGCCTCGAACGCCGCGCGCATCGCGGGAAAGTCGAGCCGGTGGCTGGTGCCGATCGTGCGGCCCGATCGGCGCAGCGCCATCGACCCGGTCGGCGCGGGCAGCTCGACCACGACGAACACGCCCTGTCCCCCGTAGCCCTTGACCGCGCCGGCCAGCGCGTTGCCGTCCCAGGCGATCTCACCGACGGTGACCGGGAGCCGGTCGACGGTCCGGGTCAAGGCGACGCGCACGGTGGCCTTGCCGGGGGGCTCGATCAGCGGCAGCCACGGCCAGGGCTGGTCGGCGGGAACGCTCTGCCAGCCCTCGGCCCCGAGCCGGCGCCGGGTCCGCCGGTCGCTGATCCTGTCGCTTACGACGCCTCCGACGAGAAAGAGGATGAACCCGAGCAGCCACCAGAGCGGGTAGACCGCCTTGATCACGATCAGTCCGCAGCAGCCCAGCACCAACGCGACGACGAGGCCCGCGGTGCGCACCCAGTTCCTCATCGAACGTGATCTTAAGTGGAGAGCGCCACCCCGGCCGGTAGGGATAACCCCCCAACCGAAGGGGTGCTGACCGGGCTGCGCCGCGATGGCCGGGCGCGACACGCTGAGCGTGATCGGTTCGCCGGGGGGCGGCCGCGCTCGGATGGAGGACAACCGTGTCGAATCGGGGAAACCGTGGCGTCAGCAGGCGCGCCGTGCTCAGTGGAGCCGCCGCCGCGGCGTCCGGTGTCTGGCTGGCGCCGGCGACCGCGGCGCGGGCCGGCACCGGCGCGGCGGCCACGGCGGTGGACGCGGTGGCATCGGCGCTGGACCGTGAGCTCATCGAGTTGCGCCGGAGCATTCACCGGCACCCGGAGACCGCCGGCCTGGAGCGGCGGACCGCCGCGGTGGTGGCGCGACGGCTGCGCGCGGCCGGCCTCCGCGTCACCACGGGCGTCGGCGGGTACGGGGTGGTGGCGGTCCTGGACGGCGCCCGCGCCGGCCGGACGGTCGCCTACCGCGCCGACATGGACGCGGTCGCGCCGAAGGACCAGGTCGCGGGCGGCACGGAGGCGGCACACCTGTGCGGGCACGACCTGCACACCACCATCGGCGTCGGGGTGGCCCAGGTCCTGGCCCGGCTGCGGGCACGGCTCGCCGGCCGGGTGGTGTTCGTCTTCCAGCCCGCCGAGGAGGCGCTGACCGGGGCCGCCGCGATGCTCGCCGACGGCGTCCTCGCCCGTACCCGCCCCGCGGAGATCCACGCCCTGCACTGCGGGCCGTTCCCTGTCGGCAACTTCGTCGTCATGCCGGGGACCGGGCTGCCCGGCCAGGACCGCGGCACGATCACCGTCACCGGCGCGGACGCGGCGGCTCGGGCCCGGCGGCTCGCCGACGAGATCTCCGCCCTCGGCACGGTGTCGCGGCCGGCCACACCCGCGGACCTCGAACGGCTGGTGGCCGAGCTGCAGATGCCGGACGGCCCGCTGGCCGGGTTCATCTTCATGCAGGCCCGGGCCGCCGAGTTCGAGGACCGCGCCGAGGTGCAGATCTCGTACCGCTGCTGGCCGCAGGAACGGTACGCCGAGGTGCGCGAGGCGATCAACGGGCTCGCGGGGTCGGCCGGCGGCGCGGCGGCGAGCTTCCCGAACGACCCGTTCCCCGCGATGGTCACCCCGCTGCGCGAGGGCCTGGCACTGCAGGAGTTCCTGCACCGGACGGTCGGCCGCGACCGCACCCAGCGGTTGTACGCCGCGATTCCTTACAGCGGCGAGGATTTCGCGCTGTTCCTCAACCGGATCCCCGGCAGCTACGCCTACCTCGGCGTCCGCGCTCCCGGCGCCGCGATCGAGACCAGTTACCCGCACTTCGGCACCTTCGACCCGGACGAGCGGGCGATCGGCCACGGCGTCCGCGCGATGGCGGGCTGGCTGGCCTCGCGCACCCACGCCGGGGCGGCCACAGCGGGCCGCGGCACAATCTGAGCAGGCTCTCCGGCACGGCTCGCCCGCCTTTCCCCCTTGAACCCTGGCAACCGTCAGGCCTGCCGGACGGCTACACCACCCCAGAAGGCATCCGGTACGTCTTCCGGGGTGCCGTCGGGCCGCCAGTCCGCGACCGGCGTGATGCCGTCGGCGGTGGGTGTCCACCGGCCGAGCAGCTCGGCGAAGCGGGCGGGCTCCCGCATGTGGAACGCCGGGCCCATCATCGCCAGCGCCTGCGGATAGCCGGCCAGCTCCATGGCGTCGAAGTCGAACAGCAGGCGGCTGCCGGCGGGCACGGCGTCATACATGGCGTCGAGGGTCCGGGCGAGCGTCGCATCGTCGAGGAACGCCGCGAGGCCGAGGAACACCAGGCCGAGCGGGCGGCTCTCGCGCTCCGCCAGCACCCGGTCCAGGACGGCCCGGTCGATGCTGTCCAGGTCCGTGACGTCGCCGCGGACGTAGTCCACCCGCTCCAGCCCGGCGATCAGCTGCCGGCCGGCCGCGACGACCTCCGGGTCGACGTCGGTGTACAGAACGCGTGCCGCGGGAGCGTTCTCGTGCACATTGGACTGTGTGGGTATGCCGGCGCCGAACACCAGGAACCGGTCGATCCCGTCGCCGGCGACGTGGCGCACCGCGCGGCCGGAGAAGGCCCGCAGCGAACGGAAGATCGCGGCACACGGCCCGTAGGCGGACTCGAACGCGTCGGCCGCCGCCACGTCGACCGGGTGATGGTCCTTTCCACCCAGCCAATAGTCGATCATGCGAGCCGTACTGGGTGACTGCGGTTCCACCACGACACCTTTCCTCGCCTCGGCCGCTCAGGCTACCCACGGACGCGCCCGGCGCTCCCCCCGCACTGACCCGCGCCCACCTAACGGTTCAGCTTGTCCCTAACCGTCAGGGGTGAGCAATGCCGGGAGCCGTGGCCGCGTCGGAGCGGAGCCGTCGCACGGGATTCAACTGGGCGTGGTGCAGGAGGTGCTGCTCGCGCTGCTGGCCGAGGAGGCCACCATCGCGCGTGCCGGCGACGGCAGGCTGAAAACTCGGTGAGCGTCACCGCGCCGGGAGGAGCCGGCCCCGACCGCCGGCCCGGCGGCGGCCAACGTCGGCTACCTGGCGGGCGTCCTGATCATTCTCGGCGGGGTCGCCCTCGGACTGGCGTGCGGGCGCGCCGCTAGGCTCCCCGCGCGCCACCTCGTCGCCGGCGCCGCCGTGCGGTGTTCTGGCTCGCCCAGTCACGACCTCCGAAGCTAACAACCCACGTCCACAATGCGATCGTGGCCGATCGCCGGACCACTACTCGCAGATCCGGGACAGTCACCTCAGCCCAGGGTGAGCCAGCGGATGCCGAGGCGTTCCACCCGCGCGGCTTCCGCGGATTCCAGCGACTGCCGTCCGGTGGCCCTGCGCAGCAGGCCCGGCCGGTCCCAGCCCAGCTCGCGGACCGCCGACATCCAGCCCGGGCCGAGCAGCAGTTCCATCACGACGTCAGCGGCCTCCGGGGTCAGCCACGGCTCGCGGTCCAGCGCGTCCGCCAGGTCCAGCCCGTGGACGGCGATCTCGACCACCCGGGTGACCAGGAACTGCGACAGGAGCATCGCATCTCCGTGACGGGTGCGCACGACGCGGTCCTCGCCCTCGGCGCCGCACAGCCGGTCCACCAGCCGCCACGTCGCGGTGAAACCCTCCACCACCGCGGCACCGCTGCCCTGCCCGGCCGCGTAGTCCCGCGCCAGGCCGATCCGGGCCGTGTTGGTCTGCGGGTCGAAACGGGCGTCCGGCCGGTAGTACCCGGCCGCGGCCACCTCGGCCCCGCCCGGCTCGGGAGCGGCGAGCATGCCCGGCAGCCAGGCGATCCCCACCCGCAGATGCCCCAGCAACTCCCGGACGGACCAGGGTTCACACCTCGTCGGACGATCCCACTCGGCCTCCGAAAGACCCGCCACCGCCCGCGTGAGGCCCTCCACTTCGAGGCGACAGGCCTCCAGCGCACGACTCAAGGTCACGCCGGTCAAGCTATCAACGACGATCTCGCCCGCTCCAGCCAAGCACGGCCGCGGAGCATGGATGATCGAGCGACCCACCGAGGCCGGGCAACCGTCCTGCGGCACCGTGGCCGTGCTTCAAGCGGCCTCGCCTCGCGGCTCGAACCCCACTTTGAGACTCACATCCAGCGCCGTCGCCAGCCGCTCCAACACCAACAAGGTCGGAACGGTCCCGCCGGCCTCGAACCGAGCGACCGCGGACTGCGTCATTCCCGAGGCCTTCGCCAGTTGCGTCTGGGTCCAGTCCCGGCGCTCACGAACGGAGCGGCCGAGCTCAAACGCCAACCGCGCGGCGTCGTAGGCCTCACGGCACCCGGCTCGGTCAGCCGTCGCTCCCGCATCGCGACCCAACCGCCACCTTCACTCATGACCTAACCTCCCTCGTCCACAACTTCGTGCGCCTCGTCGATACACCGCGCCTACACCCTGAGCGCCCGGCCGATCTCCCGCTCGTCCCGCATGCGCGTCTTGTGGAAAACCGTCAACAGGATGATCCTCCGGCCGGTCGCGATCCAGTAAGTGATCCGGATCGGCCGCCGATCAAGGTAGGGATCGCCCGCCAGCGGCCATCCCAGGTAGCCCGCTGCCCCGCCGTTTGGCCAGGTTACGGGCTAGGAAAACTGCCGCATGACCATGCCGCGACGTCCACCCGATCTCTGTCGTCCGGACACCGGTCGTGTCGTCAGAACCGTCCGAACCCCGGCGGCACACATGCCTTCTTGTACGGTGCGGGGGCACGGTGACGGCGGGTCCACATCGCATTCCCGGGCGCTCCGGTAATCCTGCAGATCGGGTATGGAAATACCCGCGTGCCCAATGCTTCTGGGAGCCATCGACCCGGCCTACGACGAACTGGACCGTAGCCTCGGAAATGGCGTGAGGACTCTCCTGGGCATCATTGAGAACGAGGCGGAATTCAATTTGTACCGCAGTGACAGGCCCGGGACCTGGCGCCCCGACGAGGAACGCGACTGCCGGGGAGCCGGGCGCGGTGGTTACAGGTCTTTGGCCATGTTGCGGCCCGTCTCGGTGAAGCCCAACTGCTCGTAGAGCGCCCGGGCGCCGGTGTTGTGGGCGAAGACGTGCAGACCGATTCTGGTCAGCGCGTTGTGGTGGCACCAGCGCTCGGCGGCCAGCATGATCGCGCGTCCGTAGCCCCGGCGGCGCAGGTCGGGTTCGACGGCGACGTTGTAGACGAACGCGGTGTCGCGGGTGACCTTGACCCAGAGGAAACCGACCCGGCGCTCGCCGTCGTAGGCGTACCAGAAATGGTGGTCGGGGGTGGTGAACCCGTCGGGAAGCAGCCGCGCGTAGGTGTCGGCGGCGTCGCGGGCCGCGTCCTGCGCCGACTGGCCCGACGCGGCGACGCTCTGCGCATAGTGGGCCTCGGCGTCGACCCGCCACGGCCGGTACTGGTCCTCGGTCATCGGCTCCAGCCGCACGTCCGCCATGATCGACAATCTACCTTCGGTCCGGGGCACGGCGGCCGTAGCGTTACGCGCATGCGAACCCGTGCCCGTCGTGCCGTCGACCGATTCAACGCCTGCGTCCTCGCCCTGAGGTCGTCGCCCCGGTTGGGGAAGGTGGTCAGCCGCAGCCTCACCGTCGTCACCTACACCGGGCGGCGCTCCGGCACGACGTTCAGCATCCCGGTCGGCTACCGCAGGACGGGCGACGTCGTCACGATCGGCGTGGCCTTCCCCGACGCCAAGAGCTGGTGGCGCAACTTCACCGGCGACGGCGCCCCGCTCACCGTCCACCTTGACGGCGCCGACCGCCCCGGCCACGGCCTGGCCCACCGCGACGCCAAGGGCCGGGTGACCGTCACGGTCCGCCTCTGACCCGGGCGAGGCGGAGCCCGCCCCGAGCAGTACGGTTCGCGGGTGGACTTGGTGTCGACGCTGAATCGGAAGGCCGAGAGCACGGGCCGCCCGCTGGCCGGGCTCAGCGCCGGCAATGACCGGTACGGCCCCCTCGCCGCTCTGCTGCTCTGCCCTGCCGGACACGTGAGCGTGCGGACGACCACCGACCACGGCTACGACGCCACGGTGTGGGATTACCGGCAAGATCTGGTCGCGTGGGGACACACGGACAGCACGGACGCCATCGTCGAGACCATGCAACGCTGGCAGGCCGGCTCATCGCTCGACGTCGTCCAGCACCTCACCAGGGTCGATGAGACAGACGTGGCCGCGGCGTTCGAGGTGCTGTGGCGGCTGGTCCTGGGCTACGACGGCGACGACCTCGTCCGCATCGCCTCGGCCGCCATGGGGGACGCGACGCTTCGGCGGTTGCGGCCCTGGGTCGGCCACGGCACCCTGCACCTGCTCCACCGGGATGACCGCATCGGCGGGACCAGAATCGGCCTGGCCCTCTACTCCTACGGCGACGAACGGTGGCGGGTCCACGTCTACGGCCACCCGTTCAGCCCCGTGCTGGACGACGTGGACGCGGCGGTGGCGTTCGCGTCCCGGGCTGCCGCCTCCTGGTAAGGCCGGGTCTGCCGACCATCCGGCGTCGCATTGATCGTCACCGCCTCATCGCCGGTGACCACGCGGGCGTTCCGGTCCGCCGCGTCGGCGACCATCGATATACCCGGGAGCCTGGCCCGACTCGAACGTGCAGCCATCCTTGAGTTCAGTGACGCGCGGTTACCCGGGATCCCGCGCGTTGGGCAGGCCTCGTGATCAAGTTTAAGGCACGTCGAGACGATGGGCTGCGCTTGCGATGGCCTCCTCCAGCCGGGCGTTCAGGACGGAATGGTCGATGCCCGTCTCCGGCCGGTCGGCGAGGATGTGCCGACCACTTGACGTCGCTGTCCATCCGCGGCTTCGGCGCCCTCATCACCGCCCGGCGGCAGGTGTCGGAGGCATCCCGATGAGCGGACCCGGCGTCACCTCCGTGCTCGCGATGTCGTGAACGAACCGACCGTGTTCCTGCCCGTCACCGCACGTTCTGGCGCCTACCAGATCAGCACTCCGCCGCCCACTTCCAGAGCCCGCTGGGCCGCCGCTTCGACGTTCGCCAATCGATCCGACACCGTGTCCGAGTACCACTCATGGGAATGCTGGGGTCCGGTCTGCGGCGCGATTGCGTCGAGGTTGGCCCGCAACACGGCGCACTCGCCGAGAAACGCCGCGACGTCTTCAGGGGCAACCGTGAGATCGCCACTGGCCAGCATTGGGAAAAACCGGGCACCCAACGCGCGGACCGCGTCAGAGCCCCACACGGTCACCCGGAAGCTCTCGAAGCCCGCAAGCTCCGCCCCCATCGACGGGGCATCCAGCAGCGTCCACTCACCGTCCCGGCCGAAGACGAACACGTACACACTCAGGCTCACCGCCGTACTCGATCACCCCGCCGTGTAGATCGTCCATTCGATATGCCGCCGGCGAACCGGCGAGGTGATCGGAAGACCGCAGGTCTCGCCATCCCGTCATCCACACCTCCGGTCCGGATCCCCCACTTCAACCGCCCCTGTCCCGAGCCATGCGGGCCGCACAGGAATCGACCCAGGCATCCAGGTGGCCCGCATCGGGAGGGTTGAACCGGCGGCCTCTTCGTCCCGGATGAGGAGAGGATCCTGGCAAGGCTTGGATGTTTGGCTATATAGCCCGCTAGGCGGCTCTGGCGCCGCTTCGCAGCAGCCGGTCGGCGAGCTCTCGAGCCCGCCGTGCCTCTCGGAAGTTCTTTGCGTCGTTACCGAGGAACCGGTTGATCTTGCGGTCCGAGACGACCAGCCGCCAGGGGCCGGAGCCGGCGATATCGATGTCGAGGTGCGGCTGATTCAGCCAGGCGCTGCCGGTGCGGAGCACTGTGATGGACTCGACCGGGGTCGCCCAGGACTCGCCCTGATCCGGATCCCAGTGAAGCTTGCCGTCGGCCATGGACAACCGCCCGTAGAGCCGCGAATCGAAATTTCCTCTGACGAGCAAGCCCGACGTCGGACGGGACACCCGGGCGTGCAAGGTCACCGGCTGCGCTGGATCTGCTGGCAGAGGGCTTCGGCTACCGCTGCTGAAGGTCAGGACCAATCCCGTCACCACCACGCCGGTAACCAGGGCAGCACCCAGCGCAACCAGGACGAAGACCAGCACCACGGTGTCCATTCCTGTCCCTCCTGCCGACGCCCCGCCCAGCCTAGACGCGATGATCAACTATCCCGCAGGCCGGCGGACGGTTGTAGTCACGGCACTGGTCGTTGTAGTACATCTCGAACCAATCACGTGTGGGCAGTGACGTGTACGACGGGGCCTGATCAGCCGTTGACGTGCTGCAACGTTGTCCCTGGCTCTCATCGTTTTCGGGTGTGTGTGTGTACTCAAGGCGGCCCGCTCCCCACGAAGGCCTGGTCGAGGGTGACGGGATGAGCGTGAAGCGGCACGTGAGAGGCGCGGTAGTTCTCGTTTTTCAACGAGTTGGCACGGCCTGGATCCGAAGAAGACTACGCGCGATACGCCGATATGACCCTCAATGATCCGACTTTTTGCGTCTCCCCTGTCCATCGCTGTCACCCGTTCGGTCGAAGCCATCACACGCACTTCAACGGTAGACATGAAGGTCGCTCGCGCCGGTCCCTGTCACTGTTCCGGAGGCTGGTGGGCTGGGCGTGGCGCTCAACTCGGCCCTGGCGAAATACACTGCGAGGATATTTGATGAAGGTACCTCGGTTGCAATGGCCGTCTATCAAGCGTCCAGGTCGGGCTACAAGGCGGCGGATCACTGGACGAGCGCGCGAGCACCGAGAGACCTTAGCTGAGATGGGAGCTCTGAACGGTTCGACAGAAGCCAACTCGGAACTCCGCAAGATCTGCACCGTCATAGCATATCGACTGATGCGCAAACGGTGGATTCTCTTTCTGCTGTACCCCACCGTCAGCATCCTTATGCTTCTTCCCGCATTCTATATAATCACGCTGCCGGAACTCTTCAGTGAGCCGAAAGTGTTTTTTTCGTCCGCGTTCGCCATGCTGTTGTTCTCAGTTATCATACAGAGATTCACTCAACGAATCTTTATTACGTTCTTCATTGTCGTCGGACTGGCGGCAGTTGGGCTCCTGTCGGCCCTCCTGTGGATTGCGTTGGACAGAGCATTCGGACAGATTAGGGCGGGGGAAGTGTTCGATGGCTCAGGGTCGTCGACATCAGATGTCATAAGTAACCTACAAGAAAGTGCAGAGTTACTGCAGGCAGTAACCATTTCTGCGCTCATGTGGCTGCTTCTACTCGCTACATTAACCGTCGTGGTTGCCAGCCTGTCGGCGATTGTGAACGCGGCAGAGGTCAGGGCGTCGCCGCGAACGACAGCCTTCTTTGCAATTGCCCAAGCCGCAGCAATATCGCACGACGAGGCTGAGTTTCGTAAGGACTCGTCGCGTCGCGCAGCTATCCAACACCTTGAGGAGGCGGCGCGATGCCTCGAACGAGGACTTGAACCAGCCTATTCTCTTCCCTCCGCGAACATGAACACAATTGTCCATCACAGGATGAGAAGCTCGGCCACTGCCATAAGGGAGAAGCAGGTTTGGGTCGCGCTGCCAGCACAACAAACGGCAGGCGATCTTCTCGCATTTTGTCTGGACATGCTGAATATAATCGCCACGGGCAAGTATGACCACCTTCCCTGTGCAGAGGTGGAACCAACTGCTAAGAATCAATTGATCAAAGCTACGATAGCCTTCTCGCGAGTCATTGTCGGAGCGGTTCTTCCGATCTCACTAGTGGTGGCGTTGGATGCGATGAATATCCTAAAAGGCCCAGTAAGCGTGCCTGTCTACGTTGTCGCATCCCTGCTAGCAGCAGTTTCGATTATTACTCTTATTGACCCAGGATTTACCGGAAGGATCGCGGCAGCAAAGGATGTGACAACCCTTTTCAGGGACTCGGCTAGCCTGAAATGAAAGCGATAGATGTCGGATATCAAAAGGTTCCGTATGTGGCATGCCGAGCTGAGTTCGGAAGAACGCGCCACGCTCGACCGCAGCGCACACGAGCAGCTCGACAACCAGGACGACCGCTGATCGCATCGACGATGCAAACCGGTCGGAGCACGCTGACCCGGGTTTCACGCCGCGTGTCTGCACCCACCTGCTGCCCAGCAGCGAGGACCGCACCCGGCGGGCCATCGATCGGGCGCTCGGCCACGCCACGGATACGCCTGACGGCCTGGAGACGGCCTGATCAGGAAAATCGACCGATTCTCGGAGCGTATCCGCAGCTCAGCGTGGGTCTACCAACTACTTGGCGTTGAAATAGTTGGCGTCGGGGTGGTGGACGATGATCGCGTCTGTCGACTGCTCCGGCTCCAGTTGGAACTCCTCCGACAGGGTCACCCCGATGCGGCCCGCGTCCAGCAGGTCCACGACCTTGGCGCGGTCCTCCAGGTCCGGGCAGGCCGGGTAGCCGAACGCGTAACGGCATCCCCGGTAGTCGTTCTTCAGGATGCCCGCGAGGTCCGCCGGGTCGCCCGCGCCGAGGTTCGACCCGTTCGGCAGGGTGAGCTCCGCGCGGATCCGCCGGTGCCAGTACTCCGCCAGCGCCTCGGTCAGCTGCACCGACAGGCCGTGCACCTCGAGGTAGTCCCGGTACTCGTTGCGGGCGAACATCTTCGCCGTGTGCTCGCTGATCGGCTGGCCCACCGTCACCAGTTGCAGGCCCACCACGTCCAGTTCTCCGGCGTCGCGGGGCTTGAAGAAGTCGGCCAGGCACAGGCGGCGTTCCTGGCGCTGGCGGGGGAACGTGAAGCGGGCCCGCTCCGAGGTGCCGTTCTCGTCCAGCACCACCAGGGTGTTGCCTTCCGAGTACGCCGGGAAGTAGCCGTAGACGACCGCCGCCTCCAGGACCTGGTCGGCGGCGAGCCGATCGAGCCAGTAGCGCAGGCGGGGGCGGCCCTCCGTCTCCACGAGTTCGTCGTAGGACGGGCCGCTTCCGCCGCGGGCCGGCTTCAGGCCCCACTGGCCGAGGAACGTGGCCCGCTCGTCCAGCATCGCGGCGTAGTCGTTCAGCGGGATGCCCCGGACGACCCGGGTGCCGAAGAACGGCGGCGCGGGGACGTCGGCGGCCGGGGACACGTCCGAGCGGACCGAGGTGTCGTCGAGGGGCGGCAGGTTCTCCGAGACCATCGCGCGCTGCTTCTCGCGGCGGGCGCGGCGGGCGGCGAGGGCGGCCTCGCGGTCGGGGTCGATCACGGGGGCGCCGCCGCGCTTGGCGGTCATCACCCGGTCCATCAGGGCCAGGCCCTCGAAGGCGTCCCTGGCGTAGTGGACCTCGCCCTCGTACTGCGAGCGCAGGTCGTCCTCCACGTACGCGCGGGTGAGCGCCGCGCCGCCCAGCATGACCGGGAATCGCGCGGCGACGCCGCGGGCGGCCATCTCGAGCAGGTTCTCCCTCATCACGACCGTGCTCTTCACCAGCAGGCCGGACATGCCGATCGCGTCGGCCTGGTGCTGCTCGGCCGCCTCGATGATGGCGTTGATCGGCTGCTTGATGCCGATGTTGACGACCTCGTAGCCGTTGTTGCTGAGGATGATGTCGACGAGGTTCTTGCCGATGTCGTGCACGTCGCCCTTGACCGTGGCGAGCACGATGCGGCCCTTGCCGTCCTCGTCCTCGTTCTTCTCCATGTGCGGTTCGAGGAACGCCACGGCCGCCTTCATCACCTCGGCGGACTGCAGCACGAACGGGAGCTGCATCTGGCCGGAGCCGAACAGCTCGCCCACCGTCTTCATGCCGTCCAGCAGCACGTCGTTGACGATCGCCAGCGCCGACGAGGCCCGCAGCGCCTCGAGGAGGTCGTCCTCCAGGCCGTTGCGCTCGCCGTCGATGACGCGGCGCTTGAGGCGCTCGTCCAGGGGCAGCGAGGCCAGTTCCTGCGCGCGGGACTCGCGGGCCGACCTCACGTCGACGCCCTCGAAGAGCTGCAGGAACTTCTGCAGCGGGTCGTAGCCCTCGCTACGCCGGTCGTACACCATGTCCAGGGCGACCCGGCGCTGCTCGTCCTGGATCTTGGACATCGGCAGGATCTTGCTGGCGTGCACGATGGCGCTGGTCATGCCGGCCTGGACGCACTCGTGCAGGAAGACCGAGTTGAGCACCTGGCGGGCGGCCGGGTTGAGGCCGAACGAGATGTTCGAGACGCCGAGGGTGAAGTTGACGCCCGGGTAGAGCTCGGCGATCCGCCGGATTGCCTCGATCGTCTCCAGGCCGTCGCGGCGGGTCTCCTCCTGGCCGGTGGCGATCGGGAAGGTCAGGCAGTCGACCAGGATGTCGGCGCGGTTCAGGCCCCAGTTGCCGGTGAGGTCGTCGATCAGCCGGGAGGCGACCCGGACCTTCCAGCCGGCGTCGCGGGCCTGGCCCTGCTCGTCGATGGTCAGCGCGACCACCGCGGCGCCGTGCTCCTTGACGATCGGCATCATCCGCGCGAAGCGGGAGCCGGGGCCGTCGCCGTCCTCGTAGTTGACCGAGTTGACCACGCAGCGGCCGCCGAGCATCTCGAGGCCCGCCTCGACCACCTGCGGCTCGGTCGAGTCGAGCATGATCGGCAGGGTGGACGCGGTGGCGAAGCGGCCGGCCAGTTCCCGCATGTCCTGGGTGCCGTCGCGGCCCACGTAGTCGACGCAGAGGTCGAGCAGGTGGGAGCCGTCGCGGGCCTGGCCGCGGGCGATCTCCACGCAGGCCTGCCAGTCGCCGGCCAGCATCGGCTCGCGGAAGGCCTTCGAGCCGTTCGCGTTCGTACGCTCGCCGACCATCAGCACGCCGGCGTCCTGCCGCAGCGGCACCTCGTGGTAGATCGAGGCGACGGCCGGGGCGTGCGCGACCGTACGCGGTGCCGCCCGCAGGCCGCGGAGCCGGCCGACGACCGCCTCGATGTGCGCGGGCGTAGTGCCGCAGCAGCCGCCGACCAGCGAGACGCCGTATTCGCGGACGAAGCGTTCGAGGGCCTCGGCGAGCTCGTCCGGGGTGAGCGGGTAGTAGGCGCCGCCCGCGGCCAGGACCGGCAGGCCCGCGTTGGGCATGACCGAGACGGGGACGCCCGCCGACTGTGACAGGTAGCGCAGGTGCTCGGACATCTCGGCGGGGCCGGTGGCGCAGTTCAGTCCGATGAGGTCGATGCCGAGCGGCTCGAGCGCGGTCAGGGCGGCGCCGATCTCGCTGCCGAGCAGCATCGTGCCGGTGGTCTCCACGGTCACGTGGCAGATGATCGGCACTTCGCGCCCGGCCTCGGCCATCGCCCGGTGCGCGCCGACCACCGCGGACTTGGTCTGCAGCAGGTCCTGGCAGGTCTCGATGATCAGCGCGTCGGCGCCGCCGAGGATCAGCCCGGCCGCGTTCTCGTGGTAGGCGTCGCGCAGCGTCGTGTAGTGCGTGTGACCCAGCGTCGGCAGCTTGGTGCCCGGGCCGATCGAGCCGAGGACGTAGCGGGGCTGCTCGGGGGTCGAGTGGGCGTCGGCCGCGGCGCGGGCGACCCGGGCGCCGGCCTCGGATAGTTCGCGAATCCTGTCTTGAATGTCATAATCGCCCAGGTTGCCGAGATTCGCGCCGAACGTATTCGTCTCGACGCAGTCGGCGCCGGCGGCGAGGTAGGCCTCGTGCACGCCGCCAACCACGTCGGGCCGGGTCACGTTGAGGATCTCGTTGCAGCCCTCGAGACCCTGGAAGTCGGCGTCCACATCGAGGTCCGCGGCCTGCAGCATCGTCCCCATCGCCCCGTCTGCGACCAGGATGCGGTGGGCCAGCGCGTCACGGAAGGAATTCAGCACCTGCCAAGGCTAATAGCAGACACCCCCCGACGCCCCGCGGCCGCATCCGGCGGGTGGACCCATTGTGACGGGGCTCTCCACGCAAAGCCGCACGACGGCGCGGCCCCCGGGTGCGATGTCGGACGTGCACGTAGGCTTTGCGTACGTGAGGTACGAAAGGTTGGCACCGTGACAGAGTTCGACGGTCTTCCCCTGCTGCGCTCTCCCGTGGCGATCGCCGCCTTCGAAGGGTGGAACGACGCGGCCGACGCGTCGACGGCCGCGGTGGAGCACCTCGAGCAGGTGTGGCAGGCCCGCGAGATCACCACCGTCGACCCGGAGGAGTTCTACGACTTCCAGGTCAGCCGGCCGACCATCACCATGGCCGAGGGCGAGGCCCGCAAGATCGAATGGCCGACCACCCGGTTCAGCGTGGCGAGCCCGCCCGGCACCGAGCGTGACGTGGTGCTGATCCGCGGGATAGAGCCGAGCATGCGCTGGCGCACGTTCTGCGAGCAGATCCTCGAGGTGTGCCACAGCCTCGAGGTCAATCGGATCGTGCTGCTGGGCGCCCTGCTCGCCGACGTCCCCTACACGCGGCCGCTGCCGATCAGCGGCACCGCGTCGGAGAAGGAGGTCGCGGAGAGATACAAGGTCGTCCCGACCCGCTACGACGGCCCGACCGGCATCGTCGGCGTGCTGCAGGAGGCGGCGGGCCGCGCGGACGTCGACGCCCTCTCGTTCTGGGTGCACGTCCCGCACTATGCGAACAACCCGCCGTGTCCGAAGGCGACACTTGCGCTGCTCAGCCGCCTCGAGGACGTCCTCGACCTGCCCGTGCCCCTGGCCGACCTCGCCGAGGAGGCGGACGAGTGGGAGAAGCGGGTCCGCGCCGCCGCCGAGCAGGATTCCGAGCTGGGCGACTACGTGCGTGAGCTGGAGGAACGGGTCGGCGACGAGGGGATCAAGCCGCTGACCGGCGACGAGATAGCCAGCGAATTCGAGAAGTACCTGCGCCGCCGCGGCGGCTCCGCCGGCCCCACCGCGGGCTCCTGGTAGACGGCCCGGGCCCCGCCGGTCTCCCGGCGGGGCCGAGCGCGCCGGTCACAGGCCCGCGACGGCCGGGCCCCGGACGGTACGGCGCGCCGTACCGAGCAGCGAGAACGTCGTCAGCGCGACCGCCACCGCGACGATCACCGCGTACGCGATCGGGGTTGCGTCGGGCCAGACGCGGTCCGCACGGGCCGCGCCGAACGGCAGGATCGTGAAGAGCGAGGCCGCCCAGCCCGCGAGGACCCCGGTGACCGTCACGAGGAGCCCCTCGCACGCGACCATCGCGATCAGCTGTCCCCGGGTCGAGCCCGCCAGCCGCTGCTGGGCGAACTCCCGCCGCCGGTGCGCCGTCGCCGCGATCAGCGTGTTGACCAGCATGATCGCCACAAAGATCGTGATCATGCCGACCGCCACGTAGTTCAGGGTCTGAATGTCGCGGGCGAACTCCGGCTGGACGGTGCCCGCCGCGGCGTCGTCCTCGATGCCCTGCAGGTAGACCGTGCCGGTCGCGATGCTCGTGAACAGGGTCACCGGCATCACCGCGCCGGCAAGCTGCCGGGTGCGCCGGCGCACCCCGAGCACGGCCAGTTCGCCCGCGACGCCGCCGAGCAGCCGGACCGGCCGGCCGAGCACCGCGGTGACCAGTCGCAGCAGCTCCGGGGCGAACAGGGCGAGACCGATCGACGCCCAGATGGACGCCTGGCCCGCCGTCCGCATCGCGTCGATGCCCTTGCCGTCCATCAGCGTCACGGTCAGCGCCGCGCAGTTCGCCGCGACCAGCAGAAACAGCACTC
>NZ_JBEZXZ010000038.1:0-56123 GCF_040638275.1 Actinoplanes sp. NPDC026623
CTGCCGCCGCGTCGGCGGGCGGCAGGGCGGGTCACCGGCTCAGCTGGTCGCCCAGAGCGCCGGCACGTTCGGCGGCTCCCAGCCCGTCAGCGACGTGTGCGCCTGCAGGCACCGGTACCGCGCGCCGTTGTAGGTCACGATCCGGCCCACCGGGTACGCGACGTTCGCCGCCCACGCGGTCGCCGCCGGATCCGTCGCCGGGGTGGTCGGTGCGGTCGTCGGTGCCGTGGTCGGCGCGGTCGTGGTCGCGGGCGGCGTCGTCGTGCCGCCCGAGCAGCCGCCGAACACCTTGAACTCGTACAGCGAGTAGCCGTACGGCGTGCCACGCTCGGTGCCGCTCATCCGCACGTACCGGGCCGTGCCCGAGACCGCGTGCGTGACGTTGCCGCCGGTGCCGGCGGTCACCGTCGCGGTGGTGGTCCAGGCGCTGCCGTCCGTCGACGTCTGGATCTGGTACGCCTTGCCGTACGCCGCCTCCCAGCTGAGCTCCACCCGGGCGAGCGGCTGCGCCGCGCCGAGGTCGACCTGCAGCCACTGCGGGTCCGCGAACGCGCTGGACCACCGCGTCGCCGCGTTGCCGTCGACGGCGAGGCCCGGCTGGTAGTCGGCGTTCTCCACCGACGACGCCGTGGCGGTCTTCCCCTGCGAGAGCAGCACGTCGCCGGTGCAGGCGGTGGGCGTCGGGGTCGGGGTCGGCGAGGTGGTCGGCGGCGTCGTGGTGCCGCCGCCGGTGGCGTTGCCGCCGCTCCAGTTCGTCGCCCCGCTCGCGACGGTCTTGCCCGCCGGAACGCTCAGCGTCCTGCCGTCCGAGTACGTCACCGTCAGCGCCGAGTTCGTGATGTTCGACGCGACGTACGTCTTCGCGCCGTTCTTCGAGAACACCTTGGCCAGCGGATGGCTCGCCGTCACCGTCGTGTCGACCTGTCCGAGCGCGGCGAGGTTGCGGATCCAGTGGAACGTGTGCGCCTTGCTCTCACCCTCCTCGGACGTGTACGCGCTGTTCGCCCGGAACTTCGCCAGCGCCGCGTCCGGATCGCCGAGCGCGAGAAACTGCCACAGCATGTCGCGCCAGGCGGTCGGCTCGCCGCCGTTGTTGCGTACGAGCTCGGCGTAGGTGGCCTTGACCGACTCGGGGTAGTCGCCGAGGTAGAGCTGGCCTCCGGTCATCGGCAGCATGTTGATGCCCACGACCATGGCGTGCTCACCCGAGAACCACGTCGCGTACGCGCCGCCCGAGCCCCACACGATGGCCGAGTAGTTGTGGCCCCAGGTCGCCGGGAAGTTCTCGTTGCGCACGTCGAACCAGTACTCGTTGATCGCCGCGGCCTGCGTGGTGTGCAGCCAGATCCCGGCATCGCGTACGGCGTTGTCGCCGGTCGCCTGGCCCCACTGAATCAGGGCGTTGGCGAAGTTCTGCCCCTCCGACGAGGACTCCTGGTTGTTGCCCGCGCCGAACGCGCCGTGCCCGGAGGCCCAGTCGTGCCCCTCGTAGATGTCGAAGTCCCGCAGGTAGGGGAACCGGGTGTCGCCGCGGTCGTAGTTGTTGGCGTCGCGGATGAGCAGGTCGACCATGCCGCCGTACTGGCCGCGGGCGGCCCAGGCCGGGTCGAACTTGGCGAGCGTCGCCGCCGCCGCGACGTAGTAGCCGTAGTGGAAGTGGTGGTCGTTGAGGTCCTCGTCGGACGCGTACGACGCGGGATAGCCGATCAGCGTGCCCCAGTTGCGGTCGTAGTAGAAGACTCGCGCGGACTTGCCGGCCGACGCGGTGAACCAGTCCGTCAGCCGGGTACGGATGACGTTGAGCGCCGAGTCGCGTACCGAGGTGATGTTCAGCTGGTCGGCGATCTCCGCGATCCGGGCGGCCCGGCCGAGGCCCTTGCCGGTCCAGTACGTGTCGTCGCCGCGGAAGTCGGCCGGGTTGTTCAGCTCGTTGTTGAGCAACGCGGTGACGGTGCTGAGGTCGGAGCCGCTGGAGTCGCCCACGGCGGGGATCTCCGGCAGCACCCCGGTGTACTTCATGGTGGTCTGGAAGCCGCCGCCCGTGACGATCTTCATGGCGCCGCGCGGCGAGACGTAGGTGCGCGACAGCGGGGTCGAGCCGGTGAGGTAGCGCCACTGGTGCGGGTAGAGCGCGATGACCGTGCCCGTGCCGCCGCCCTCGCGCGCGGTGGTGGTGAACGCGTACGTGGTGTTCACCGTGCCGGCGCCCTGGTTGTACGTGTACGACATCCTGGTGCCGGTCACGTGGTTGTGTGCGTACTGTCCGTAGGTGTCCGCGAGCGCGATCTTGTCGGCGGTGGCGGCGCTGGACAGCGTCGGCAGCACGGCCACCGAGAAGTAGCCCTTGCCGGCCAGGCTGGAGCGGATGGTGCTGCCGCTGAGCGTCCACGTCGAGCCGGTCGGCCCGTACGCGACGTAGTCGTGGCCGCCGATCGAGAAGCCGATCCGGTTGCCGCTGTTCTGCCAGGCGGTCGGCGGGCCGGTGACGGTCAGCAGCGCGTCGCCGCCGGTCACTTGGTAGTACGAGAGCGGCAGGCCGTGGCCGATGGTGGCCTTCATGGTCCGGATGCCGTCGCTCCACGACGGCGTCACCGTCCAGTCGCTCCAGCCGTCGACGAGCGACTGCGTGGCGTTCAGCCCGGCGACGCCGACGACGACGTGCTGCGCGTACGGGTAGTGGTATTCACCGAGCCCGGTCGCGCTGCCGCTGATGGCCGCGTCGGTCTGGTAGGAGAGCCCGAGCCCGCTCGCCACCGGCCGGTACGCGGCCGGCCCGGCGAACAGCGGCTGGGAGAAGTTGCACTCATCGCCCTTCTTGAACAGCAGCGACGACCACCAGTCGTTGGTCGGCACCGGCCCGGCGGGCGCGTTCGCGGTCAGGTACTGCCGCGGGTTGGCCGACATGTTGCCGCAGCCGGTGGGGAGTTTCGCGCCGGCGGGCAGGGTCTCGGTGTAGCTGCCGGCGCCGACGGTCGCCGCCTCGGCCGGGCCGGTCACGGCCACGGCGAGGACGCCGGAGCCGACGGCGACCACGACGGCCGCGGCGAAGCCGGCCAGCCGGCCGCGCGGGGAGCGGGGGCGGGCGTGCGGGGATGGCGGGAGCGGGGGATGCATGCGGGTGCCTCCGATGGGGAAACGGGGGTCGCCATTGCCGCGGCGGTGGACCGCGGGCGTGGCCGTGAGAGCGCTCTCACGGTCCCGCGAGGCTAACTGTTACGAAGTGTTTCGTCAATGTTTACAGGCGTGAATAGCCCCTGCTCAGAAAGGATTAATGCGGCCGTGCGGAGCCGGTTCGGCGCACACCCGGCCACGCCCTGCCCAGCGGATCATGTCCGCGGGGATGGCGCGCAACCGGTCGAGCGTCTCGACAAGGTCGAGGTGGCTCGATAGCTCACGCCGCGTTACCGGGCCTCACCGGTTGAGGCCGGCTTCGACCTGGTTACGGTCGCGGTAGGAGCCGGGGTCGAACGCGGGTGGCCGGCCGCCGCGTGAGCCGCGGCGTTCGCGGCCGGCGATCCGGTCGTTGGGTTCCGGGATCGTCGCACGGGGTCCCTCTGCCGCGTAGCGCTTGGCGCGCGACGAGTACGCCTCGTCGGCGGTCACCGAGAACCTGGAACTATGGTGGCGCTCTACCCAGCTGCGCCGACCGCCCATGGGCGCTCGACTCGGTGGAGGGCGCGGTTTGGTGTGCCCGGCGTCGACGATGCCAGGACTCTGATCGAACCTGTTGACGACTGTGCGTCAAACGGCGCCAGTGCTACGGCACGGCTCTGTTCGGCCGCGAGAACCGGCGCGGCGTTGATCTGGTCCCGCGATGATCCGACGTCGCAGGTCAACCGCCTGCCACGGCGCATCAAGCAGAGCTCACGGCGGATCGGCAGAGACCCGAAGGCCGATGTCGCCAAGACCTTGCCCCCGGGTCGGCCTTATGGATGACTCACAGCGGCCGGTCGCGAAGGCGCGGGCCAGGCCAATAACGCCTGACCGCGGGCCGGCAAGCGATCCCATGGCCGAGGTGAGCGCGTATGTCGTATCGGCAAGTCTCGGCCCTCGAATATCCGCATTCCGGAGGCGCGCGATTGCGGCGAACCGTTCCCGTGGCACATGACATCTGTCGTGTAGCGGCCGATACGTTCCGCCGCATGACGGCGCATTTCACCCACCGTGTGGGCGTCGCAGATCGGCATGGCGGGCAACGAATTCTGTTTGGCTCTGGGCCGGCGTTCGCGCGATGACCGTCACGGACCCGGGCATACCCGATAGGGCCGAGTGTCACCGCGCCCACCGATTCACGGCGGCCACCCGAATTCAGGAAACACCCACCGGGATCCGACCACGCCAGAAGTAGGACCGGCCGCCTCGCCCGAGAATCAGACGGCGAGAGTTTTGGGCCCCTCGGCCGCGACCACCGAGGTGCTGCCACCGGTCGTGACACGCACCGCACCGGCACCGCAGCCGTCGGCGATGCCACCACCGGTGCTGGCGATGCCGGTCGCGGTGGCGGTGGTGCTGTCCACGGCCGCCGAGGCGAGGTCCGAGGTGGCGGCGCCTGCCAGGAGGCGTGCCATGCCGGCAGGAACGGGCGGACCGGCGACCGAGATGCTCGTGGTTGCCGGATCGGGGCCGGTCCCGCCGCTCGCTGCGGTGGCGTGGCCTGCTTCGGTGCGAGATTGGGCCGCACTGCGGCGGGCACTCGCGATGCAGATGGCGACGCGGGTGTGGCGCGTACTCGCGGTGCGGCGAGTGACGCCGGTGGGGTGGGTGAAGCGGGTGCGGCGTGTGACGCGGGTGGGGTGGGGCGCGCCGGCCCGCTCTCGGGGGCCGCCGCTGCGAGGGCTGCGGAGCGGCTCAGGCGGTTGCGGCGAGGCTTCTCGCCGTGGCGTTGCTGAAGGCCCCACCGGCGATGACGCTCGTGCTCACGACGAAATTCATCAGCGGCGGCTGAATAGTTCCGCCGCGCGGTCCGGTCCCGCATCGCCGCCAATTCCGACCTGCCGAACAATGACAACTGTCCCACTGAAGAATTCTCCCGCAACCCGACCCGGCATGCTCGTGAACGATCATGCCAACCTTATTCGGGAATAGCATTCACTGAGGTTGCCGTGACAATTCTGGCACGCGCCGAAACTGAACGACGCGGCCAACCTGTCAACCACCGGCAATGCGCGGGTCACTCACGGTCGGTCACTATGTGTGAGTGAGGGTGAGGTGCGACAAATACCTCTGCCGCCCGGCCGTCCTGTCGGCCAATGACCTTGAAGATCAGTCGCGCTTCGCGGGGGCGGGAGCTAGCGGCCGTTCGCCTCGTCGTCGGCGACCCGGTTCTCGCCGCGGCGGCGCAGCCGGCCGAGCCCGGGCATGCCGATGATCGCCATGTGCAGGTCGTTGGCGACCCCGAGCAGCGCGCGCAGGTCGGGTCCGACCTTGTCGAGCGTGCCGAGCAGCGGCATCACGTCGTCGCGCAGGTGCTCCCGCAGGCGGGGCAGCTCGTCGATCATGTGGATCGCGGCGGTGATCTCCTCCGGGGTGAGCTCGTCCACGAACCGCTGGGCCAGGGGCGCGGCGCGACGCAGCGTGGGGCCGTACTTGTCGAGCAGCTCGCGGGCCTCGGCCGAGGTCGAGGTCGCCTGCCCGACCACCACCGAGGCCGCGTCGGTGAGGGCGCCGGCGTCGGCGAGGACCGAGGCCGCGCCCGCGACGGCCACGGCCGCTCCCTCGGACGTCACGGAGACCTGGTCGAGCAGCTGGGCCGCACGCGGCGTGATGACGCCGGCCTCGTCGACGGCCAGCGCGGCGCCGGCCATGATCACCTTGGTCTCGGCCAGCGCCTCCTCGGCGCCGTCGACCACGCCGTCGACCCGATCCAGTATTCCGTCGACGCGGTCGATCAGGCCCTCGGCGCGTTCGCTCAGCACCGTGATGCGGTTGACCAGCAGCTCGGTCTGGCCGAGCAGGCCGAGGGCGCGTACCGGGACCGTGGCGAGGGAGGCCGCGGTCTCCACCACCTGACCGATCGCGTAGCGGCTGAGCTCGACCAGGGCGGAAGGTGACGGGAGCAGGGCCATGACCCCATTGTGCCCGCCTGCGCCAGTGACTGATAGTAATAGTTTCCGAGCCCTTGGTAGTGCAGTTTGGGATCCCGTGCGCGGCGCGGCAGTATGCATGGGTGCGACCAAACCGACTCTGGATCTTCTCGGCTGCGGCAGTGGTGATCGTGGGCGGCACCACCCTGATCGGCCTGGGCATACAGGACGACGGCGGCGGCACCGGCGGCGGTCTGCTGCCGAGCTCGCTGACCTTCGGCGACCCCGAACCGACGGCCTCGCCCACGCCGACCGGCCCGAGCCCGGAGGAGCTGGCCGCGCTGGAGCGGGCCAAGCACAGGAAGGCCCTCGACGCGGCCCTGAAGAAGTATGCGGCCAACGCTCCCGAGTTCTCCGTCGCCGTCCTCGACAAGAAGACCGGCGAGCGCTATTCATACCGGGGCTCGGAGACCTATGACACCGCCAGCATCGTCAAGGTCCAGGTGCTGGCCTGCATGCTGCTGAAGGCGCAGGACGCCGGCCGCGACCTGTCCTCGAACCAGATGTCGCTGGCGAAGCGGATGATCCGGCTCAGCGACAACAACGCCACCACGTCGCTGTTCAACCAGCTCGGCAAGGCCTCGGCGGTCGGCCGGTGCAACAAGCGCCTCGGGCTGAGCCAGACCACGGTCAACAGCTCCTGGGGCCTCACCCGGACCACGGTCAACGACCAGGTGAAGCTGCTCTCCGAACTGGTCGACACCAAGGGCCCCCTGGACTCCGACTCGCGCAAGCTCGCGTTCACGCTGATGAGCAAGGTCGACTCGAGCCAGGACTGGGGCGTGCCGGTCGTCGCGAAGTCCGGCGAGATCACGACGGTGAAGAACGGCTGGGACACCCGCACCAAGGACGGCGGCCTCTGGGCCGTCAACACGGTCGGCCGGGTGATCTCGGACGACGACGACGTGGACGTTTCCGTCGCCGTGCTCTCGCACAACAACAAGAGCATGGACGGCGGCATCGCCCTGGTGCAGAAGGTCGCCAAAATGACCCGCCAGTACCTGAAGTATTAGCCGGCGCAGGTTGCCGGTGGGCTGCCGGGCTGGGGCTCGCGGCTGGGCCGAGCCGGGAGACGGGTGAGCGCACCCGGCCGGTCGGCGACGCTACGGTGTTGCCGGGGTGGCGGGCAGCGGCAGCGGGAGTCCGGGCAGGCCGTCGATGCTGGTCGCGATGAACTCCTTCTTCTCGAAGTACGAGCTCAGCGACGCGTCGTCCTCGCGAGCGAAGCGCTTCGCGTGCAGCTCGCGATCGTCGTCGTAGCTCATGAACGGCACGGCGTAGCCGCACGTGTCGCGGATCAGGTCGGCGTGCACCACGATGATCGCCCGGAGCCCGTGCTGCGAGGCGTCGACGCCCGGGAAGTGGGAGAGCAGGCGCGTCCAGCGCGGGTCGTCGCGGAAGACGGGCTCGCCGCGGCCGTGGACGCGCACGATGTTGGGCGGGCCCTGGAACGCGCACCACATCAGCGTGATGCGGCCGTTCTCGCGGAGGTGCGCGATGGTTTCCGCGTTGCTGCCGGCGAAGTCGAGATAGGCCACGGTCAGCTCGTCGACGACGGCGAGCGAGCCGCTCAGTCCCTTCGGCGACAGGTTGACCGTGCCGGACTCGGACAGTGGCGCCGTCGCGGTGAAGAAGATCGGCTGGGTCTCGATGAACTCCCGCAGCCGTCCGGAGATCCCCTCATGTGTCTTACCCATGATCGGCATTGTTCCAGCCCACGGACTCATCAACGCCCACATATGTCGCCGGTCACGTGGCGGCCGAGGTCAGCGGATCCGGCCGCCCTCGGTCACCAGCCATTCGCCGGTTTCCCAATCGGACGGGCCGTCCTCGATGCGGTAGGACAGGTCGAACCGGATGTCCAGGCCGGGCCAGGGGTGACGGACCGGGACGACGCGGAAGATCTCCTCGAGCTCCGGGAAGGTGGTCCCCTCGGGCTCGGGAAACATCAGCTCCAGTTCGGCGCGGGTCAGGTCGGTCCAGAGGGCGAACTGCCACTCGGTCTGCGTACGCCACCGGTCGTGGACCAGCTCGAAGCGGGGCTCGCGGCCGACGACGAAGTCCCGGATGTCGTCGTGCAGCTCGGCCCGCGTCGACGGGAGGACGAACGGCCAGTCCTCGCCGGTGGGGTAGCGGTACATGGTGGACGCCGAGGCGATCGCCCGCACGAGGCCGTTCCACTGCTCCGGTGTGGTGGTGGCGGCCGGCAGGTTCACGCCGGTGTGGTCGACCCGCCGGACGTGTCCGGCCAGGCGGCGGGCCAGCTCCGGCATCTCGACCAGCGCCTGCCGGCCGGACGTGCCGGCGTGGGTCGCGATGGATTGGCCCGTGTCGAGGACGATCTCGGGTGCGGCCACGTCGGCCAGCACGAACGCCGTCACGGGACGGGCCTCGGCGGGCTGCGGCGGGGTCAGGGTCAGGCGGTCGGCCGCCTCGCCCGGCGAGCCCGCGTACGCCACGTCGGCGAGCAGATCGCGCAGGTCGCCGAGGAAGGCGCGCGATTCCGGCGTCTCCGGCAGGACGAAGGCGATCTCGGACAGGCGGGCCATGCGCGCTAGGCCGTCTCGGTCTGTTCCTGGCGGGCCGCGCGGCGCTTGCTGATCATCGTGGCGGCCTTGCTGATCACCACCACCAGGACGACCGCGGCGACCACGCCCTGCCACGGCTCCGGGAAGATCGAACCGCCGGCCACGCCGATGGCCGCGTAGACGACCGACCAGAGGATGCAGGCGGGCACGTTCGCCACGATGAAGGTGCGCCAGCTCAGGCCGATGAACGCGGCGGCGAGCAGCACCGGCACCCGGCCGCCCGGCAGCAGCCGGGAGACCAGCAGCACCGGCACCTGGCTCTTGTCCAGCCGCTCCTTCATCGCCGTCAGGTGCTCCTCGCCGCGCAGCCAGCGCAGGCGCCGGGCGAGGGTTTCGCCGCCCGCGAGGCACATCGCGTACATGGCCAGGTCGCCGACGTAGGCGCCGGCGGCGCCCGCGGCGATGACGAGGATGATCAGCAGCGGGTGGGTGTGGAAGGCCAGCGCGGCCGCGGCGCTGACCGCCGCGCCGGTCGGCACTATCGGCACGATCGCGCCGAAGGCCACCACCAGCGACAGCCACCCCAGGGCGCCGAGTTCGGAAATCACGCGGCAGACTCGAAGCTGAGCGTCTCGCCGTGCCGGAGCACCCGGACCTGGGTGTCCGGCGAGGTGCGTGCGGCGTGCCGGGCGAACTCGGTGCCCGGGTCGTGGAACATGTGCGGCCGGATCCGGCTCAGGCCGGCCGGCCAGAACGTGCCGTAGTGCACCGGGACGGCCCGGGCGGCCTTCACCCGGCGCAGCGCCTCGGCGCCGTCGGACGCGTCGAGGTGGCCGTGCGCGCCGAGGGTCGGCCCCCAGCCGCCGACCGGCACCAGCGCGAGGTCCAGCGGGCCGAGCGAGGACATGCCGTCGAACAGGCCGGTGTCGCCGCTGTACCAGGTGCGGGCGGCGCCCTCGACCACGAAGCCCATCGCCACCGAGCGCAGCCGGGACCAGGGGCCGCGGCCGCCGTCGTGCGCCGCCTCGACCGCGCGGACGGTCACCGCGCCGATGGTGGTCTCCTCGCCCGGCACGAGTTCGACGCAGCGCTCCGCGTACGCGGGGCCGAGGCCGCCCGCGACCAGCGGGGTGGCCCCGCGCGGCACGACCAGCAGCGGCTCGCCGGGCACGGCACGCAGCGACCGCAGGTGGAAGTGGTCGGCGTGCAGGTGGGACAGCAGCACCGCGTCGGGGGCGCCGGGCAGCATCGGTGTCGGGCCGGCGTTGCGCCGCAGGTGGATCACCCGGTTGGTGAGCAGCGGGTCGGTGAGCAGGTGGACACCGGAATCGGCCAGCCACATCGTGCTGTGCCCCCACCACGTGACGCTGATCTCGCTCACGTGTCAACCGTACGGGACCGGGCACACAGCCGTCGGAGCGCGCGGCCGCAGATCCGGGCGTACAGGTGCTGGAAGCGCACCGCGACGGGGCCGCCGAGCCGCATCGGCAGGCGGGCCGGCGCGCTGAACGCGGTCACGGCGAACCAGACCCGGCCCTGCTCGTCCCGTTCGACAGTGAACGACTCCTCGCCGCGCGCCTGGTGCCCGGGCAGCGTGCCGTAGCCGAAGCCGGCCAGGTCCGGGCCGTCGGCGGTCCACACCACCTCGCACGGCACCACGAGGGGCCCGAGCCCGACCGTGAGCCGCACCCCGGGCGCGGCACGGTCGGCGCTCGCGCGGATCCGGGCGCCGGTCGCGCGGTGCATCCGAAACGTCAGGATCGCGGCGGCGGCGGCCGCGAAGTCCTCGCGACCGAGTTCGGTGCGGTAGTGCAGGTGCCGGTAGCCCGGTGGCAGCGGCTCGTGCCGGGTCGCGCCGACCTCGGCGTAGGTGAATCCACTCATGAAGTTCCTCCCTGGTCAGAGATATGCCCCGGCGCGGCGCCAGCCCACCATGCCGCACACCGCGAATCCGAGCGCGTTCGCCACCCCGTGCGTCGCCGCCATCCAGCCCAGCGACGGGTGCGGCAGCCCGGTCGCCTCGCCGAGGGCCCAGCTCACCGCGAGCACCATCGACACCGCGAGCACGGCCGCGGAGCCGCCCAACAGCACCGCGGTGAGCCGGCCGGTCGCGCCGCTGCGCGCGTAGCGCCAGGCCAGCCAGCCCACCGTCCACATCCCCGCGGTCAGCACCAGCGCCCCGGCAAGCTCGACCGCCTCGGCGGTGAAGTAGCCCAGCAGCACCAGCAGCGTGCCGGCGGGCACGGTCAGCGCGGCCGCGTCGGCCGCCCGGCCGGGCGCGATCCGGGTCTGCAGCCCGGCGATCAGCGCGGCGGCGAACCCGGCGAAGTGGAAGTGCGCCACGGTCAGCGCGAGCACGCCGAGGTCGAAGGAGAACAGGCGGTATCCGGCCCGCTCGGCGATCAGCGCGCTCGCCGCGACGGCCGGGCTGATCAGGGCCGTGAGCACGGCGGCCTCGGCGGGCCACTCGCGGCGGGGCCGGGCCGGGCGGCTTACCGCGTACGCGCAGAGCAGCGCCGCCACCGCCGCGTAGAGGGTCGCCAGGGCGGTCGCCACGGCCCCCCGGGGCAGCCACAGGCTCACGGCGCCGGCGACCGCACCGACGGGCCAGCACCGGCGGGCGAGCCCGATGCCGGGGTCGGCGAGCAGCCGCAGCCCGGCCGGAACGACGACCAGCATGCCGACGATGACGAGAAGGTTCACCAGCACCCGCATGGCGCCCACCCACTTCTTTGAACGTGTTCAAGTATGCCGCCACTGTAGCCCATGCACCCGGGGTCGCCGAACCGGTGCGGCTCCGGCACACTGGCGGTCGTGCCAGGAGTACGCGGTTGAGCAGCACCGAGCCGGTCCCCGAGACCCGGATGATGCCGGGAGACGAGCTCTCGGCCGACGACGCGTTCCTGGCCCTGCGGCACTACGGGCGCTGGCACCTGCTGCGCGACGCCTTCCTCCGGTTCCGGTACGGCGACGGCTTCAGCCACTCCCGGGCCTTCGCGCTGCAGCTGTGCCTGGCCATCGTGCCGTTCCTGATCGCGCTCTCCGGGCTCGCCACCGACCTCGGCGTCTCCGAGGGCGGCCAGGTCATCGCGGACACCGTCATCGCGCTCACGCCGGGCGACAGCGAGCCGCTGGTCACCGAGCTTCTCGCCGACAACGAACGCACCAGGGACGCCGGCGAACTCGCCCTCGCGCTGGGTCTGGTGACCGGCCTGTTCGCGCTGACCTCCGCGATGGCGCAGATCGAGCGCGGCGCCAACCGGATCTACGGCGTCGAGCGCGACCGCAAGGCGACGCACAAGTACCTGCGGGCGGCGATCCTGGCCGTCGTCGCCGGGCTGCCCGCGCTCTTCGGCTTCCTGCTGCTGGTCGCCGGGCACTCCGCCGGGCAGTCCCTGGCCCGGCACTTCGGCTGGGGCACGGGCGCGCTGCGGGCCTGGGACCTGGTGCGCTGGCCGGTGAGCCTGGTGCTGATCGTGTTCGCCGTGGGGCTGCTGTTCCGGCACTCGCCGCGGCGCAGGCAGCCCGCGCTGAGCTGGCTGCTGTTCGGCGCGACCCTGGCCACCGTCCTGTGGTGGCTCGCCAGCCTGCTGCTGGCCGGCTACGTCGGGGTCAGCGACGGCTTCGGCGCCACCTACGGGCCGCTGACGGCGATCATGGCGCTGCTGCTCTGGGCCAACCTCACCGGGATCGCGCTCTTCTTCGGCCTGGCATTCGCGGCCCAGCTGGAAGCGCAGCGGGTGGGCATCACCCGGCCCGCGCAGCACGACCGGTGGGAGCCGGGCGACGGCGACGTGCCCCGGCAGCGCGAGGCCGGTGTGAGCTTCGAGCCGAGGGGGTAACTCCCGCGCACATGCGTGAGTCACCGATCGGCAGGAGTTCAACGATGTCCACCGAGCACGGCACCGTAGGCCGGCGAACCGGCTGGGCGCCCGCCCGCCACTTCACCGAGCGCAGCCTGCTCGGGCTGTCGGCCGTCGTCGTCATCGGGCTCGGGTTCGGCCTGCTCCTGTTGCTGGTGCGGCTGCACTGGGAGCCGCTGCAGCGGCTCGACCTGGCCGTGGCGGAGGGGCTGAACGGCCTGGTCGCCCCGCACCCGCTGGTCGTCACCGTGCTCGAGGCCATCGCCAGGCTCGGCGGCCGGCCGATCATGATGTGGCTCGTCGCGGTCGTCGTGGTGCTGCTGCTGATCCGCCGGCGGACCCGGCTGGCGATCTACCTCGCCGTCACCGGCGCCGGGGCGCTGCTGCTCGACCCGTCCCTGAAGGCCCTGGTCGGCCGGCTGCGCCCGGTCGTCGAGTCGCCGGTCGCCACCGCGCCCGGCAACAGCTTCCCGAGCGGGCACGCCCTCGGCTCGATGGTCGTCTACGGCGCCCTGCTGCTGGTGTTCCTGCCCGCCGTCGCGGCGCGCCGGCGAAGGCTCGCCATCGGCGCGGCCGCGCTGGTCATCGCCCTCATCGGCGGCACCCGGATCGCGCTCGGCGTGCACTACCTCTCCGACGTGCTCGCCGGGTGGCTGCTCGGCGCCGCCTGGCTCGGCGTCACCGCGTACGCGTTCCG
Organism: Actinoplanes sp. NPDC026623; assembly: GCF_040638275.1. Lineage (NCBI taxonomy): Bacteria > Bacillati > Actinomycetota > Actinomycetes > Micromonosporales > Micromonosporaceae > Actinoplanes > Actinoplanes sp. NPDC026623. The sequence goes on from NZ_JBEZXZ010000038.1 coordinate 13,172, forward strand.
GGTCTGGCGTCGCGAGACGGGTCGGCCCGTCGGCGCGACCCTGCGCGGGCTGGAGCCGGAGGCGGGACACGACGTGACGCTGGCGCCCGACGAGGATCGGGTGCTGCCGCACCCCTGGGCCGGCGCCGCGGTGCTGATCGTCGGCTGGGTGTTCACCTTCGGCCTGCTGTACGTGCTCGGCTGGGCGGTCACCAACCGTACCGAGGGCACCTGGATCGCCGCCGCCGACGACGGCGCGGTGCAGGGGCTGCAGGGCCTGCGAACGCCCGTCCTGGACGACCTCAGTTACGCGTGGAGCAAGGCCGGCGACACCCACCTGATCCTGGCCGTCTCGCTGATCTTCTGCCCGCTGGCGCTGGCCCTGTGGCGGCGCTGGCGGCCGGTGCTCTTCGTGGTGCTGGCCCTGCTCGGCGAGCTGAGCCTCTTCCTGGCCGCGTCCGCGGCCGTCGACCGGCCGAGGCCGCCCGCCGAGCACCTCGACGGGCAGTTGCCGACCTCGTCGTTCCCCTCCGGGCACATCGCCGCGACCATGTGCCTGTACGTCTCCATCGCCCTGCTGGTCGTGCCCCGGGTGCGGGCCTGGTGGCGGTGGCTCTTCGTGGCACTGGCGGTGATCATGCCGCTCGGCGTCGCGCTGTCGCGGATGTACCGCGGCATGCACCACCCGACCGACGTGCTGGGCGCGGGCGTGCTGACCGCCTGCTGGATCACGCTGCTCTGGTTCGTGCTGCGGCCCAACGCGGATGTCGGGCCGGCCGGCCGGCCCAACGCGGATGTCGGGGAGGCCGGCCGGTCCGACACCGACGGCGGGGAGGCCGACCGGCCCAGCGCCGACGGCGGCGAGGCCGGCGCCGGGGGCGACGATCGGGATCCGGCCGAGGAGCCCGCCCGGTGACGCTCAGATTGCTGACCTGGAACATCAGGACCGGGGGCAGCGGCGGCCGCCTCGACGCCGTGCTCGCCCTGCTGCGCCGGGAGGCCCCGGACATCCTGGCCCTGCAGGAGCTGCGTGGCCTTCCCGGTGCCGGGATGCGGGAGGTGGCGGCCGCGCTGGGCATGACGCCGTTCCTCGCCCGGTCGCTGCTCGGCCAGCCGGTCGCGGTGCTGGTCCGGCCGCCGCTGCGGATCGTCTCCTGGTCGGCCGTGTGGTGGCGGCTGCACCACGCCGCCGCGGTCGTGGTGACGCCCACCGCGGACGGGCCGGTGACCGTGGTCAGCACCCACCTGAACCCGTTCTCGCCGAGCCGCAGGCTCCGCGAGGCCCGCCGGCTGGTGGCGCGGTGCCGCGCGGCGCGGGGCCCGGTGCTGATCGCCGGCGACCTCAACTCGCTCGACCCGGGCACCGACCACACCGCACGGCTGTCCCGGCTGCCGGAGCAGCACCGCCGCCGCCACCTCGGCCCGGACGGCAAGGCCGACACCCGGGCGATCGCGCGGTTCGCGGCCGGCGGCTTCACCGACCTGTGGCGCGCGGTGGGCGAGGGCGACGGGCTCACGGTGCCGACCACCGCCGGCGGCGGGGAGTTCTCGGACGCCGGGATGCGGCTCGACTACGTGCTGGCCACGGATTCGATCGCGGCCGCCGCGACGCGGGCCCGGGTGATCCGCGGCGACGAGGCGGAGTACGCCTCGGACCACTACCCGCTCGCGGTCGAACTGGACCTCTGACGGCGGCGGAGCCCGCTCACTGGTCGGCGACGACCCGGTCGCGGCCCTCGCGCTTGGCCACGTAGAGGTTGCGGTCGGCCAGCGACAGCAGCGCCGACGGGGTGGCCCGGCCCTCGGCCGACGTGGTCACGCCGATGCTGGTCGTCACGCACAGCGCGCCGGTGATCGGCTCCCAGGCGTGCGCCCGGATCCGCAGCCGCAGCCGCTCGCAGCGCTCGGTCGCCTCCCGCGCGTCCATGCCCGGCAGCACCAGCAGGAACTCCTCGCCGCCCATCCGCGCGGCGATCATCGAGCCGCTCACCGCCTCCAGCAGCAGCTGGGCGACGTTCTGCAGCACCTGGTCGCCGGTGCTGTGCGACAGCGTGTCGTTGACCCGCTTGAAGTGGTCCAGATCGAGGATCGCCACCGAGATCGGCGTCCGGGTGGCGACGGCCTCGCCGAGCAGGGCCGGCAGCCGCTCGTTGACGTAGCGCCGGTTGTAGAGGCCGGTCAGCGCGTCGCGGTGGGCCATCTCCCGGAAGTGCTCGCTCGCGCGCCGCGCCTCGGTAGCCTCGAAGACCGCCTGCAGCGCCCGCGCCTGCGCCTCACGCTGCGTCGAGTGCAGGGCGGTGGCCGCCGAGTGGAACGCGCGGTGCTCCTCGTACGCCTCGCGGAAGCGCCCGGTGGCCGCGTACAGGGCCGCCTGCTCCTCGTTGGCCTGCGCCCGTACCCGATCAAGGCCGCGATCCTCGGCGAGCCGCACCGCGGCGTCCAGGGCGGTCTGGGCGGCGGCGTAGCGCCGGTCCAGCCGGCGCGCCTCGGCCAGGGTGAGCAGGCACACCGCCGAGGTGTCGCCCTCGAGGCTCACGACCGTCGACCGCGCGCTGTCGACGAGCGAGTGCAGGCTCTCCTCGACCGCCGCGTAGTTGCCGCTCATCATGTCGATGCGGGCGATCGTGTCGAGCTCCAGCGTTCCGAACGCCCGGCCGCCGCGCGCCTGCACGGCCCGCATGTGCGCGACCAGGTCCCGGGCGCCGGGCTCGTCGTTGTTCTCGTAGGCCGTGAAGGCCATGTTGTTCAGGATGTTGAGCGTGAGCTCGAGATCGCCCTCGGCCGTGGCCAGGGCGAGCGCCTCGCGGAAGCGCCGGTCGCCCTCCTCGATCGAGCCGCTCTCGTCCAGTGCCGTGGCGAGCGCCAGCAGGTGCCCGGCGCGGACGGCCGGGGGCTCGTCGTCGGTGAGGTTGGCCACGGACTGCACGGCGTGGGTGAGGCCCTCGGACACGTCGCCGATCTGCCGGTAGAAGACCGACAGCACCCGGTGCGCGCGGGACAGCAGGAACGGGCTGCCGTGCTGCTGGGACCAGGCGAGCACCTGATGCGCCCAGCGGCCGCCCTGCTCGGACTTGCCCTCGCGGACCAGGGCGTTGGCGCGGAGCAGGCGCGCGCGCATGGCCAGCGCCTCGTCACCCAGCTCGGTGGCCTTACGCTCGGCGACGGCGGCGGGCGCGGCCACGGTGCGGAACTGCGACCGCGGGCGTGCCTCGAGCTCCGCCAGGGTCGCCGCGAGCGCGGCATGGTCGCCGGTGGCCACGGCGCCGACCGCTGCTGTCGCCTCCGTCGTCATCGCGTCCCGCTTTCCCCGTGGGTCCCGGTCGGTCCCTGGCACTGCTCCGATCGGGTGCCCGCGGTGATTGCTGAGGTTGCGGCCGGTTGCGAATCGGTTGTTAGTTGCGCCTCGTGCAGACGGGTTTCGATGCGGCGACCTGGTCGACCGTGTAGGCCACGGCCACGGTGAAGCAGTAGTCGGTCTGCTTGTTCAGCCCGTACACGACGTAGTCAGTGGTGCCCGCGGGCAGCTGCTGGAAGGCCCGTTGCTCCTGCCCGGTGCGGCCGCCGGAGATCAGCACCGGTCCCTCCGAGCCCTTCGGGTAACGCCAGGTCAGCGAGACGCTGTCCCGGTTGTCCTTCAGCCGCACCCCCGCGGGCGCCACCGCGGCGTTCGACGGCGAGGCGCTGGTCGGCGGTGCCGGCGCCGGCGCCGCCGGCGCCGCGGAGGCGGTGGCACCCGTCGCCGCTTCCTGCCCGCCGCCCGGCAGCGTCGCGGCCACGATCGCGGCCGCGACCGCGATCCCGGCGACGAGCACCGCGGCCAGGACGAGCGACTGCCGGGAGGAGCGCGAGTCGGGCTTGCGCACCGGTACGGGCAGCCGGCGGTCGGGCGCCTGCTCGATGGCCGGGTCTCCCACCTGACGGGGCAGGCGCGGTCCCGGGGGATAGGCGTCGGGCGGGTAGGCGTCGGGCGGGAACGAGTCGGGCGGCCAGGGGCCGGGCGGCTCCACGGTCCAGGCCTGCGGCGGCAGGGGCGCCGGCGGCCCGGCGTGCTCCGCCTCCTCGTCGGGCGGCCGCACGGCGGGCGCCGGCTCGGCGGGCACCTGTTCCTGGATCGGGGCGGCGGCCTGTGCGGGCGGCGTGGAGGTCAGCGGCAGCGTGAGCGGCGGTTCCGGGCGGGCGTGCCGGCCGGTCAGGTCGCCGGGCCCGGCCGGGTCCCGGCGTACCGGATGAACGCCCGGGTTGGTCGTGGCCGGGACCCGGGTCACGCCGGACGCCGGTCCGCCGGACGTCGGCCCGGTCGAGCTCTGCACCCGGCCGCACACGTGGCGACCCGTGGCCGGCGCGCCGGCGAGCCGGGCGACCTGCTGGGCGAGCGGGTGATCGGGCGGCAGGTGGCGGGCGCACAGCTCCTGCGCCTGCGCGAGGTGGGCCTGCGCCTCGCCGTCGCGGCCGCACTCGCGCTCCATCGCGCCGAGCCGGGCCAGCATCTTGATCCCGGCCGGGGCAGCGTCGCCGTAGCCCTCGTGGTGCCGGGCCCAGGCGTCGGCGAGCCGGGTGCGCGCGGCGGTGCAGTTTCCCGCCGCGTGCTCGGCGGTGGCCAGGTCGGCCTCGGCCGCCAGCACCCGCGGCGACAGCCTGCCGTCCAATGCGGTCAGCTCGCCGACGAGGTCGAGGTAGAGCTGGGCCGCCCGGCCGTGGTTCCCGACCCGGTGCAGGACCGCCGCATGGGTGGCCGCCGCGGCGACGGTGCGCTCGTCCTGCGGGCCGTGCAGGCGCTCCTCGGCGGCGTGCGCGAAGCCGGCCCAGGTCCGCGCGCCGTGCGGATCGCCCAGGGCGATCAGGATGCGGGCCTGCAGGGCCGCGGCGAGCGCGAGATCGGGGGAGGCGCGCTGCGGGTCGACATCGGCCGGATCGAGCACGTGGGCGAGCACGTCCCGGGCACCGGCGAGGTCGCCTGCGGAGGACAGTGTCTGCGCCTGGGCGGTCAGTTCGGCGAGCGGAGGTGCCACGTGCCTCATAGTGGCTGTTCAGCCACCCTAGGTACAAGTCCCTCGGTCCGTGGACCCGGTCCGAACTGCCCGGACGGGACGCCGTATAACTCGGTTATGACCGCTGACAGCGTCGCCAACGTCAAGCGTGAGATTCTCGTACGCCACCTGGAGGCCTGGGCGCCCGCCGCGCTGCACCGGGCCCGCCGGGCCACCTACGCGCACGGATACGCCGACGCCGGGCCGGACCTGGCCGAGGCGGCGCTGCGCGTGTTCGCCGAACAGTCCGACCTGGTCAGAGGCCGGGAACTGACGATGGTGGCGGTCGGTGAGCAGACCGCCGAGGTCGGTCGCCGGCTCGCCGCGGTGCAGCAGGCCGCCGACGCGGCGGCGGGGCTGATCGTCCACACCGTCGCCGGTGGCACCGATGCCGCGCTCGCCGTCGCGCTGAAGGCGGCCGGCTCTGCCCGCGTACCGTTGCTGGGTTTTCTGGATGCGACCGCCGCGGGTGGACCGCCGGCCCCGGCCACCGTCGCGGCCCTCGCCGCGGGCCGGCCCGCGGAGGCGATCATCGTGCTGCGGGCCGAGGGGTACGCCGCGGACGAGTATCGGGCCGGGCTCAGCGCCGCGGGATTCCCGCTGGTCGCCGCGGTGGAACTGGCCGTCGACGAGGCGCCCGGCGAGGTGCTGGTCTTCGCGACCACCTCGGGCAAGAGCCTCGAGGGCTTCAAGGACACGATCTGGGCCGTCGACGAGTACGCGGGGGTCCGCTACCGCGATCCGGGCGACCCGGAGCGGCACCTGATCGACATATCGCTCAACCCGCACCCCGGGCCGTTACGCCGGGAACTGCTCGGCCATCTCGCCGAGGTGGGCGAGGCGACGGTGACCGAGCTACGGACCTTCGCACTCACCGAGACCGTCTACCGGGCCGCGGACGCCACCCGGGTGCTGCACGCCCTGCTGACCGCCGGGTCGGTGACCCGGCGGCCGGAGCACGGCAGGCTCGGCGGCGACGTGGTGATCGCCGCCGGTTGACGCGGTCAGCTGGACTTGTCCTGCTTCCACGACAGCGGACCGGGCAGGTCGACGCGGTGTGCCCGCGCCTTGGAGTTCCACGACCAGCGGCCGATCTTGATGGACCAGGACGAGAATCCCCGCTGCGTGAAGTTCAGGATCAGCGGCCCGAACTTCTTGCGACTGCGGAACATGATGCCCATTGGGATAACCCTTCCGTGGTGAGCCGGTTGGCCGGAAGGTTCCCGATCTTCGATCTCGGCAAACGTCCTACCGCGGCTGCCAGGCGTCGGGCCGGGTGGTCAGCTTGCGGACGTGGGCCGGCATGCGGCCGCTGATCAGCTCGGCCAGGCTCACCTCGTCGACCACCTCGCGCACGGCGGATCGCACCGCCACCCAGAGGTTCGGCAGGTTCTCCGCCGCCCCCGAATATTGCGTCTCCTCGGGGCGCAGCCCGCGGACGCCCGCGAGCGGGCCGTCGACGGCCCGCAGCACCTGGCCGATCGTGATGTCCCGTGGGGACTGTGACAATGTGTAGCCGCCCTCGGCGCCGCGCTGAGCTCTGACCACCCCAGCACGGCGCAGGTCGGCGAGAACCGCCTCGAGGAACTTCCGAGGCATGTTCTGGTCTTGGGCAACGGCCTGGGCGGACATCAGGGCCGGGTAGGCGTTGGCCAAGCTCAGCGCCGCCCGTACCGCGTAGTCGCCGCGCGCGGAGATCTGCACACCACCATCATGCCGCGTCAGAGCCCGTCGTCCTCGCGCACCCCGGGAAATATGGGAATTCGGGCATTACCTTCAGTCATTGGCCAGTCGCTGAGACGGCACCCTTGCCCCGATGTCGGCGACGTCGTCGGGGACCTGGTCGGGCATCCGCTGCGCCGCGCCGATCCGGAACGCGCCCGGGCTGAGCCCCACCTCGCGGTGGAAGAAGCGCCCGAAGTTCGTCGGTTCGCCGAAGCCGAGCCGCCGGCCGATCTCGGCCACCGAGAGATCCGTGCAGGCCAGCAGGCGTTGCGCCTCGAGCGCCACCCGGTCGTCGACGACCCGCTTGGCGCTGCGGCCGGTGATCGCGAGGCAGGCCCGGGTCAGCGTGCGCACCGAGCAGCCGATCCGCGCCGCGTAGTCCTCGACCCGCCGGCTGTGCGGGTGGCCGTCCTCGAGGTCGCGGCGGAACCGCGCGTAGGTCCGGCCCTCCGAGGTCGCCGTGCCGCCGAAACCGTCGGGGGAATCGGTGAGCAGGGCGATCCGTAGCAACAGAACGGCGAGCTGATGACGCAGCAGGGCGGCGGCGACCACCCCGGACGAGTGCCGGGTGCAGTCGACGCCCAGCTGTGCCACCTCGGTGATCACCGCGTCGGCGTCCTCGCCGGCCAGTTGCCAGCGGTTCGGCCCGGGCAGATCGTCGACGGGCACGCCGGCCACCTCCGCGGCCGAGAGCAGGTCGCGGTCCCAGGCGACCAGCGCCGCGTCCAGCCCGGGCTCGGCACCGAAGCGCACCGCCTGGCCCGGGCGGATCCAGAGCAGGGTGCCCGGCCGGCAGGGGTGGGCGGCGAAGTCGATCTCGACCGTGCCGTGTCCGGCGGTGGTCAGTGCCAACAGGTGATAGGGCAGCCGGCGCGGTGCCGGATGCGGGATCGCCAGCTCGGTCTCCGGCAGCGTCCAGGTTCCGACGCCCGCCCAGTTCGGGGCGGGTGCGGACCTGACGAGTCGCGGACCGGCGGTGACCATCGAGGCCGACCGTAGCGGGCCGTGACCAGCGATGCACGTGGGAACTCGGAGAGCGGACTTTATCGTCCGGGAGACCCCCGATAACATTGGCCAAATCGGACATAAAGGTACGCGGTGTAGCGCTATTCGCTTTCTGTCCGCGAATACGCTTTCACTGGTTGTATGTCCGTTTCTCGCCGCGTTGGGCGCGATCGTCTTCCGCGGTGTTCCGGCATGTAAAAGGCGACCCGCGCGGACCGGCAGTGTCCGTGCGGGTCGCCCCGGTAATTCCTGTCGCTAACGACCGGCGAGCAGCCGGTTGACCGCGGCGTCCACGTCCAGGTGTTCGGACTCCCGGCCGCGCGGCACCACCACATAGGTGCGCCGCAGGAACCGGACCAGGACACTGCGCGGCACTTCGAACAGGGCGTTGCCGTCGGGTGACGACAGCGCCAGGGCAACGAAGTCGCCCCGCGGCGTGGCCCACGGCCACACCCGGACGTCCCCGATCCCCGCAGGCTCATCAAGCCCGGTCACGAGCAGTTCCCGCGCAAAGGACCAGCTAACGGCTTCCCCACCGGCTGATTCTGCGTGGAACAACACGTGGACCGCGTACGGGTCGGCTGGGTCGTACCGCAGACTGGCGCGCACGGGCAGAGCCGTGGCGTCTGGCGCTACGAGCCGCAGCGAGGTTTCGACCTCGACGGTCGTTGGACGAATGGTACTCATGGACGAACTCCCCCCGGCACCGCTGCGAGGCTGGTGAACCCCGCGTTTCCCATACTCAGGTGATCCCTGTCATTACGCTCCGCCATACGCTGATCTCACCCAGTAGTGGGAAGACGGTTCCGATAAGGCCACCGAACGAGCCGTTAAACGGTATCTTGTCCTGTTCTGCCCAAGTACTCGGTTCCGCCCGGCGTCGGGTGGTCCAGCAGTTGACTCACTCCGGTAACGTCCATTCCTCCCGGGTAGTGACGGGGGTGGGGAACACTAGGGGATGAAATGACCGGGAGCACGCGATCTTTGCCGCGAAAGTGAACGAGATGTCCCAAACCGACCCCTTGACCGAAACGGCGCCCGAGGAACACTCACCTCCAGGCCTGCTCGACCGGATCCGTGCCAATCCGACCGGCCGGATGGCACTCAAGATCGGCGTTGGAATTCTCGGCGGCCTCGTCGTGGCCCTGGGCATCGTGCTCATTCCGTTCCCCGGCCCCGGATGGGCGATCGTGATCCTCGGCCTGGCGATCTGGGCCGTCGAGTTCGTCTGGGCCAAACACCTGCTGCACTTCACCAAGAAACACGTACAGGCCTGGACGCACTGGGCGCTCTCCCGGCCGCTGCCGCTACGGGCGCTGATCGGCCTGGCCGGCCTGATCTTCATCTGCGCGGTGCTGTGGACGTCGGTGAAGCTCACCATGGGCGTCGACCTGGCAGCAGTGATCTGGACCTTCGTAACGGGGGGTTGACGCGCCGGACCCTGGTTCGCGCGAAAGCCCGCCGGTCCGGTACAGTCTGACTCCGTTGAGGGCGATTAGCTCAGCGGGAGAGCGCTCCGCTCACACCGGAGAGGTCACTGGTTCGATCCCAGTATCGCCCACGAGTAGTCGTTATCGAACCGGGTGCCCGTTTTGGGTATCCGGTTCGACCCGTCTCGATGGCTTTGACCTGCGGTTATGCGCAGGGCCTCGACGGTTCGTGTCCAACCATGGTCTCGTCCGGCCTGCCTCCCAGCACAGGAGGCAATGCCAGCGGCCAGCGCAATCGTGTGCTGGTTCGGGGTGGGGGCTGAGCGCGCGCCGGCCAGCTCGCGGCCGGCGGCAAATGAGTGCGGGCGTCGTCGAGACACGTCACGTTGCACGGGTGCGTACGTCTGACCGGATTCATCTGCGCTTGTTCGCTGAGACACCGGCTGCCCGAAGTGTTGAACTTGCCGCGGCTCTGGTTCGCCGCCTCGCTGACCACAGCGATGTCCAGGTGCATGAGGCCGGGCGGCCGGCCGGTACAGCCGGACCTTGTTGACCCGTTTGATCCTGGGAGCGGGTCGAAGCCGAGCAGCCGGGTGGTGCAGAAGCCGACCTCGGACCGGCCGTGGGAGTCGACGTAGTTGCCCTCGACCTCCATGGTGGTGCCGTGGCGCATCGCGCCCTCGACCATGGCGGTTACCTCGGAGGCGGTGCAGGAGATGAGCTGGGAGTGGATGGCCATGCTCTTGCGTTCGACGTGCCAGTAGATGAGCACGCCGCGGCCCGCTGAACACGTCAGACACTCACCGCCGATACGCCGAGATGGGTGCTGACGCCACAGTGATCTCCCAAGACCGACGGGCCCTCCACGCCGGCCGCGTACAGCCCGGGTGACGGCCGGGGCTGTCCGAAGGCGCGCACGGAGGGCGACCCGACAGCGTCAATGACAATGCGCCCTTCGCGCCCTCTTCGCGGCTATGGGAGTGTTCTTGATCTTGGTGTTTCTGGTGCGAACGCGACTTGTTTTCTGACTGGATCCCGAGTTTCTCGGCCGTTCCGAGTGGGAGATCGCGCAGACGTCAGCAGAGGTAGGGACCAGCTTGACGCCCGCGCCGCCGCTGTGGTGTCGGAACTGACCGACCGGTCCGCCCGGGCGCTGCTGGCGGCGTTGATGGGCGGCGAGGGTGACCCGGAAGGGTAGGTCAGCACGGGGGTTCGTCCGCATGGCCGCCGTGTGCTGCGGTATGGGTCCATCCATCGTGGGGAGACCGCGGTGCTTTGTCGTGGGTGGCTGGGACGGGTGTGGCGCCGGCGCGGCCGGTCCGCGTTGAGGGCTGTCGCGGCGAGCACCGGCAGGCGTCCCGGGGGTGTTCCACGATCGGCTGGGGCGGGGTGGGGTGTTCGGGCAGGCCGAGCTGGCGTCGTGCCTGGTCGAGGTGATCGATCATGGTGCGGGTGACGTCGTCGATGGGGCGTTCGCCGTCGATGGTGATGAGGGTTTCGCGGTGGTGGTAGTAGTCGACCAGTGGTTTGGCGGCGGCGTCGAAGACGTCGAGGCGGTGGCTGATGACCTGTTCGGTGTCGTCGGTGCGGCCGCTCTGTGCGCCGCGGGCCAGCAGCCGGGTCATCAGTTGGCGACGTCCGGCGGTGAGGTAGACGGCGATGCGTACCCCGGTGCCCAGCGGTCCTGCGACCCGGTACGCGGCTTGGGCCTGGGCGACGGTGCGGGGAAAGCCGTCGAGGATATAGCCGCCGCGCCTGGTCGCGGCTTCGACGGGCTTGCGCAGGATGTCCATGACGATGCCGTCGGGCACGAGATCGCCACGGTGGATGCACGCGGCGACGGTCCGGCCGATGGTGGTTCCCTCGGCGACGTGGTGGCGCAGCAGGTCACCGCTGGAGATGTGCTCGATGCCGTAGTGCTGCGCGATGCGCACGGCCTGGGTGCCTTTGCCACTGCCTGGGGGGCCGATCAGCAGTAGTCGCATGGAGACGCTCCGGGGGCTGGGGGTTGGAATGGGGCGGTCTGCGGCTGCTGTCCGCGCGTCGCGGTGTGGGTGGTGGTGCCGTCCTCGTATCCGCCGCCACCGCGGTGTCCGGCGGCGTGGGGCGGCGGTCCCGGTTCGCTGGTGGAGTGGTGCAGGACGTAGGTGCGGGCGTAGGTGATGGCGGCGGGGGTGTCGGAGAAGACCCGCCCGTCGCGGCGTAGCTGTTCGGCGACGCCGAGGGTGCTCAGGATTTCCTCGTGGCCGGGGGCAATGCCGGACAGCAGCACGGTGATGCCGCGGCGTTGCAAGCGGTTGATGGCGTCGCCGAGCACGTGCGCGCCGGTCGCGTCGACGGTCGACACCCGCGACATGCGCAGGATCACCACCCGTACGTCGGTGATCTCAGTCAGTTGCAGCAGGAAGCTGTGGGCGGCGGCGAAGAACAGCGGCCCGTCGAGGCGATAGGCGACGATGTGTTCTGCGAGCAGGGCGTGTTCCTCGGCGCTGTGATCGCCGGGCTCCAGGGGTACCTGTTCGAGGCGGGCGGTGCGGGCGACCGCGCGCAGCGCCAGCACGATGGCGACGCCGATACCGACCGCCACGGCGGTTACCAGGTCCCATACGACGGTCACCGTGAAGGTGAGGATCAGTACCACCGCGTCGCCGCGGGTGGAGCGGGCCAGGGCCAGCAGGGAACCCGCCTCGACCATGCGCACGGTGGTGGCCAGCAGGACCCCGGCGAGCGCGGCGAGGGGGATGTGCCCGACCAGCGGCCCGGCCGCGAGCACGATGAGGGCCAGGGCGAGCGCGTGGGTCAGTGACGCGAGTTTCGAGCGGGCGCCGGCGCGCACGTTGACGGCGGTGCGGGCGATCGCCGCGGTGGCGGGGATCCCACCGAACACGGGCGCGACGAGGTTGGCCAGCCCTTGACCGAACAGTTCCCGGTCGGGGTCGTGTCGTTCGTTGACGCTCATCGCATCGGCGACGGTGGCCGACAGCAGGCTCTCCAACGCGGCCAGCGTGGCCACCGCGCCCGCGGCGGGTAGCAGCATCTGCACGGCGTGGACATCAAGGAAGCTCAGCGACGGCACCGGCACACCTGCGGGCAGGACACCTATACGCGCCAGCCCGATCGGGGTGATTTCGGCCAGCACCGTCGCCGCGGCGACCCCGAGCAGCGAGAACGGCACGCCGGGGCGCCAGCGCGCCCCCAGCAGCATCAACGCCGCGACACCCACGGCCACCGCGATGGGGGCCGGGTGCGGGTCGCGGGCGAAGCGGACGGCCGCATCGGCGGCCACCTGCCACACCTTGTCACCGTGCGCGTCCGCGACGCCGAGCGCGGCCGGTAGCTGCTGCAACGCGATGACCACGGCGATACCGGCGGTGAAACCCTCGATCACCGGAGTAGGCAGGTACCGCACGTAGCGGCCAAGGCGGGCCACCGCCAGCCCGATGAGGATCACCCCCGCCAGCACGCCGACCATCAACACCCCGGTGGCGCCGAACTGGGCAATGACCGGCACCAGCACCACCGTCATCGCCCCGGTAGGCCCGGACACCTGCAGGTTCGAGCCGCCGAACACCGCGGCCACCGCACCGGCGACGACCGCGGTGACCAGCCCGGCCTGTGCGCCGAGCCCGGAGGTGACCCCGAACGCCAACGCCAGCGGCAACGCCACCACCGCCACCGTCAGCCCGGCGAGCAGGTCGGCGCGCGGCGCGCGGCGCGCCGCCGCCCAGTCGCTGCGCTGCGGCAGCAGGGCGCCGAACCGGGCACCCAGCGACCGGGCCGCCTGGGCGACGCTCACTGCGGCCCTTGGCTGCGCAGCTGCGCCAACAGCCCGTCGCGGTCGGTCAGCACCGCACCAAGGATTCGCCGTGCGGCGGCCAACAGGTCCGCCACGTCGGTCGTGCTCAACGCGTACACCACTAACGAGCCTTCCCGGGTCGAGGTCACCAGCCCCGCCCGGCGTAACACCGCGAGCTGCTGGGACAGATTCGACGGCTCCACCTCGATCAAGGCGAGCAGGTCCCGAACAGGACTTGGCCCGTCCTGCAGCACCTCCAGCACCCGGATCCGCACCGGATGACCCATGGTGCGAAAAAGCTCGGCCTTGGCCTGGTACACCGGCACAGACACGCCCACTCACCCCCATTCCACGCCCGCCGCCGCGGCGGCGTTGGCGGCAAATTCCGACTTGCAAAGGTTAGCAATTGAACAAGCCTTCATGGTGACGGGAGATTGTGCGGTTGGTCATTCCGGTTTCATCCGGCCGGCATGACGCATCCGCCGCCCTCTGGCCCGTCGCAGCTCCCGCGGGTCAGCCAACAGGCAGGTCAGGCCTCGTACCACAGATCCCGCACCGTGGCATACGGCAGCCGCGGCAAGGGCGCCTGAACCGCCGGGCGTACGCAGATCCGGGGGTGTTGCCGCCCGGCCGGGTGGCGTCGGCGTCAGGCCTGATCCTGGCCGCCAACTCGACTATCTGCTGGTCGACGGAGTATCACGGCCTCGGCGTGGCCGCCCTGCACCGGCGCCGAAGCCCGCCCTCGCCGGCGTACGCGAGGGAGCGGCGCAGAGCGTGCAAGTTCTCGCCCTTGTTCAGTTGCCGGGCGATCCGCCGCCGGTACGTCTCGTCGGCCAGATACCGTACGGCGCAGCGCACCGTACTCCTTGATCGCGCTGGTCAGCGCGTTCTGCTGCCGTTTCGAGGAGCACACCTTCCCGACCACCAGCGCAACAGTGGCGTGCCCGCCCTGCACGGACGCGGCAACCCCCAGCAGGTCGTCCGCTCGCCGTCATGATCGGCGAGTGGTGGTCGGGTGAGCATGGCCGGAGCGCCGTTGCCGATGGATTGGGCCAGGACGGCGCCGCTACGGCTGGTGGTGGTCGCTGAAACGGTCAGGATGTGCGGTGCCGGACGGCCGGCAGCGTGACGATTGGGCCCTGAGCTGCGGGTATGCGGTTCGGATCTGCCACGTATGGTCCACGAGTGGCAGGGGCCGTGTGTTCGCGGAAAGCGCGAACCTCGGCCCCTCGTCATATCTGCTCCGGGGGCCGAGCCCCTGGAAACCCCGCGTTGCGATGGTTGCGCTCGGCGGCCTTCTCGCGCTCGCTGGCGCATCGGTTCGGGCTCGCTGGCGCATCGGACTTCTCGCTGGCGCATCGGCTTCTTGTGCTCGCTGGCGCATCGGTTCGGGCTCGCTGGCCATCGGTCTTCTTGCTGGTGTATCGGTCTTCTTGTGCTCGCTGGCGCATCGGTTTGTTGCGCGCTCGGCGGCTTCTTGGTTTCGCTGCGCTTACCTGGGTGGGTGCGCTGGTGGGGCACTGTCTGTTGCGGTGATTGTCGGTTCGGTTCCAGCGTGGTTCATGAGTCGTCGTTGTCCCGGCTCAGGGCAACGACAGGGGGATCTGAGCCTGCCGCGTCGTCGTCGGAGATCGAGGCGTGTCGTGGGTGGGCGCGGGTCTGTTTGGACCGTCAGCGGCTTCTGCCGGCTGCGGCGAAACCATGACCTCCGAGGCCGCGCGGTCTGCGGCATCCTCGCGCTGTTGCCGTGGCTTCATCGTCTCGAAATGGGCGCTTGGCCTGGTCTGGCCTTGGTGGACTCGGTGGCTGCCTCGGCGCACGTGGGCCGGGCCATGTCGGCTCAGTAGGACTGCAACTCGATCAGGGTGCCCTGCGGGTCCCTCAGGTGGGCGGTGCGCAGATTCGGCCCCCATTCCGGCCGGTCGGCCGGCGGTGAAACGACCGTCGCGCCGTGCGCCTGGCACAGGTCGGCGCCGTCGTCGACGTCGGCCACCCGGCAGACCAGCATCACGGGGCCGCCCGTGGTCAGCTCCGCGCCGGCCGCTCCGCTCATCATTCGCGCGTCGCACATCGACAGGAGCCCTTGGTCGCCGACGTCCCAGCTCGCGTACGGCCCGTCCGGGCCGCCGGCCGCGAGCTGGGCACCGGCCAGTTTCGGCAGCACGGCCGCGTAGAAGGCGAAGACGGCCGGGAAGTCGTCGACCAGCAGCCGGGGGTGTAGCGCGTCCATGACTCTCCAATCGTAGGTTTGAGCCCACTATAGGACTGCACCTAACATGGAGCGCGTGAACCCGACGGCCAGGCCGCCCACCCTGATGGGCATCAACGTCTACCTGCTGTCGCTCAGCGGCAAGACGGGACGAGACCGCGTCGCCGACCGGCTGGCCGGGCTCGGCCTGCGGATGTGGCACATGTCGGTCCTCGCCGCCCTCGCGGACTTCGGCCCGCACGCCCAGCGCGACCTGAGCACCCGCCTGAGCGTCGACCCCAGCGACGTGGCCAAGGTGATCGATCAACTGGCGGGCCCGGGCCACGTCGGCCGGACCCGCGACGACGCCGACCGCCGGCGCGTGCTGGTCACCATCACGGCGAGCGGGCGGGAACTGCTGGCGCGGTTGCTGAAGGAAACGGCGGCTGTCGACGACAGCCTGCTCAGCGGCCTCACTCCCGCCGAACGAGACCAGCTCCACGGGTTGCTGCTCAAGGTATTCGCCGCCGCGCGGCCTCAGCTCTGAAATCTGACCGTGGACACCATCCACCCTTACCCGATCGGATTTTGGAATGCTGAGCCCGAGCATGATCGTCGCTTCACTGCGGACCGCGGGTATTGAAATGGTGGACTTCGACTGGTCCGCTGTGACGTTGCCCGCGTCGGCGGCTTGGATGCTTTTCGCATGCTCGCATGAGGATGGCCGGGAGGACGCCGTGTTCGTGTTCGACGACCCGGCCTTGGTGGAGAGCGCGAACGCCGCCTGGTGGACGCTCGCGAAGACCGGCGGGCTGCTCACCGGGGTGAGCGAATTCCTTGTCTCGGTCGGTCCGGTGGACGCGGAGATTCCGGCACGGCCGCACTGGGCGCGAGTGCGCCTGATGAAGGACTGGAATGTCATCGGCGCAGGCACGGATCATGGCGTTCTCGGGGGTCCGCCGGGTCGTCCGGGATTCGTGATGATGTCGTTGGACGAGCGGGTGATTGTCGGAGCGACGACAGGGGACGGATTCATCAGCGTTGTGAGAGTTTCGGACCCGGCCGGCGCGGCTCCGATCCGGCGCGCCATGGGGCCGGGTGAGCGCCCGGGGCACGTCCCGGACGTGTGACCCGGCGGTCCTGGTGCAGCCCCGCCGCGACATTCGTTCAAGACGGATGGGCCGGGCGGGGGCATCGTCGGTGGTGTGAACAACTCTGCGGATGGGATGTACGTCGTACACGACGGGCGGCCGGATGCGCCGCCGCTGCTGCTTCTGCACGGATCGGCCGGCACCGGCGGATTCTGGAAGCCGATGGTCCCGATGCTCGCGGGGCACCGCCACGTGCTCCGGGTCGACCTGCCGGGCTACGGCCGGTCCGCCCCCGCTTCCTCCTACGACGTGCCGGCGCAGGCGGGCCGGGTGGCGGCGGTCCTGGACGACCTCGGGCTGCGGCACGTCGCGGTGGCCGGTCACTCCAGCGGCGGGTGGGCCGGCATCGCGCTCGCCGAGCAGCGGCCCGACCTGGTCGGGTCGTTGACCTTGATCAGTACGGGGCCGAGCCTCGACTCGGTCCGTCCGGATCCGCTGCTGGTGCGCGCGCTGATGGCGCCGCCGCTCGGCCCGCTGGTGTGGCCGAGGCGGACCGACGCGATGATGCGCCGGGGTATCAACTCGATGTGCGCCCGGCCGGTGGTCATCCCGGACGACGTGCTCGCCGAGATGCGTGGACTCGGGTACGGCAGGATGCGGGCGCTCATGCGGCAGAACGTGGCGTACCTCGCCGAGCGGAGCGCGCCCGAGCGGCTCGCGGCCCTCGACGTTCCGGTCCTCGTGATCTTCGGTGACGCCGATCCCCGCTATCGGGTGTCGATGGCACACCGGTACGAGCAGGTGGCGGGCGCCCGGCTCGAGCTGCTGCCCGGTGTCGGGCACATGCCGATCTTCGAGTCTCCTGAACAGACCGCGAAGCTGCTGCTGGGCTTCGTCGCGCAGCGGACCTAGGCTTGTTCCGTGGTGGCCTGGGCGGATGTCGCGGTGCCGCGGCCCGCGGCCTGCCCGCCGGGGGTCGGCATGGCCGGATTCCGCCAGCGTCCGGGCACACCCGCCGCCGAGCTCGCCATGGTCGCGTACCCGCTGGTCACCGTCTTCATCGACCTCGGCGACAGCGGTGGGGCGGGCTGGCAGTCCTCGGGGGGATACCGGCGTGGCAGCGTCGTCGCCGGCCTCCTGCCCGGTGATTTTCGGGCGACCTGCCACCGGGCCGAGTGCCTGCAGATCCGGCTGGAGCCGATCGCAGCGGCGGCGCTGGCCGACCTGAGCGGCACCGTGGCGACCCTGGAGGAGGTCTGGGGCCGGGATGCCGCCCGGGCCGAGGAGCGGCTGCGGGCCGCCAGGTCCTGGGACGAACGGTTCGCGATCGCGGCCGGCGTGCTCGGCCGGAGGCTGGGCGTGCGTCACCCGGTCGACCCGGAGGTCGCACAGTCCTGGCGCCGGATCCGCGCCAGTCACGGGCGGCTCCGGGTCGAAACCCTGGCGGACGAGGTCGGCTGGAGCCGCAAGCGGCTGTGGTCCCGCTTCCGGGCCCAGCTTGGCGTCAGCCCCAAACGTGCCGCCCGGCTGGTGCGATTCGACCGTGCCGTCCACCTGCTCGCGGCGGGTCACGCGCCCGCCGGGGTCGCCACCGTCAGCGGCTATTCGGACCAGCCTCACCTGCACCGCGAGGTGCAGGAGTTCGCCGGGCTGACGCCTACGGCGGTGGCCGCCGCACCCTGGCTCTCCGTCGACCACGTCGCCTGGCCGGCCCGGACGACCCCCCGGCGTATCGGCATGCAGGGGCTATGAACGTCATGACGCGTTCGACGCCCTCGCAATGATGCCGGACACCTCGTGGTGACGGCGGTTTGCTTCAGAGGTCTTCGGCGATCCAGGTCCGGGCCTGGTCCATTCCCGCCTGGGTGAAGGCGCGCGCCTGGCCGGGCATCAGCCAGCCGAACACGCCCATGGCGTGGCGGACCCAGTCGGCGTCGGAGACGATCGCGGTCCGCTCCCAGGCCTTGTGATGGGCGATCCCCGGTCCGAGGCCGAACTTCAGGTCCTCCCAGAACGCGCCCGGCTCGAACCAGCCGAAGTCGTCCCCGACGACGAGCAGGAGCCGCACGCCGCGACCGCCCTCGATCGCGGCCTTCATCGGCGGCAGCAGGATCTTCACGTACTCGTCGCGGCTGACCGGCCCGGAGAGCCGGAAGCCGAGGGTGCCGTCCGGCAGGTCGGTAAGTAGCTCGATCATGGGTTTTGCCCTCTCTCGCGACCCGGGACGCTCGTCGCGACGATACGCGGGCGCCGGCCACGCCGGGGGAGACCCGGGGAATCGGCCGAATCCCGCCGCGACGATCAGTGGCGGGGCTCGTCGTGGTTCGCCGGGGGCCGCAGGAGTCGCATAATGCGCTCGGCGGTCCTCCTGCGCTGTTCGTGGCGGGACCATAAGCTCACCGCGGCGGCTCCTATGAAGACGATTGATCTGGCCGCGGGCCATAGCGTGAGCGCAATGGCGATCACGGTCGGGTCGAATTGTTCGAGCATCTACTCTCCTCGGAAACCGCAGGTCCGTCGGGACCTGTTCCCAGCGTTACCGAGAAGTGCTTTGATCAGGGGTTTCCTGACCTCATACCGAGGCGGTCTGACAAATTGCCGCAGAAGTTCGGCCGCCGCTGACATGTTCTGCCGGGGAAGCGTCCCGGCCGGTGCCGACAAGATCGGAAAGTGGGCGCCGCGCGCCCAGTTGTTACAGAACTGCGGATCATGCGATCCTTAGTGGTCTGACATCTCTGTCGACATGCGACGTGCCTCGGAGCGTGTGGAGTGCCCATCGCGTTGCCGGACCTCGATCGCGTGCCCGAGGGCGATCATCGCGAGCTCCTCATTCGGCTGCACCGGCTCTACGGCCTGGCGGGTCGTCCCGCGACGCGCATCGTCAGCCAGGCGATCCGCGGCAACCGGGAGCTGGAGCCGGTCTCGCATGAGACCGTGAGTGCCCTGTTCCGCGGCGATCCGCTGCCCGCTTGGAACAAGATCCGGTCGATCATCATCGTGCTCTGCGAGAGCGCGGATCAGCCGGTCGACGTCAAGGAGGAGCTGGGCAAGGGCGTCGAGCTGTGGAGCCAGATTCCGCGGCCGCCCGCCGGTGGCGAGGTGACACGGCGATTGGCTCCGCGCCGGCGGCCGGTGACCTACCGCGCGCCCGCGCCGCCGGCGGCCGCGGCCCCCGCGGCCGTGCGGGGTGAGATCCCGGAGCGGGATCCCCATTTCACCGGGCGTGACCTGCTGCTCGACGCCATTGAGCAGCGCCTGGCCGAGGATTCCCGGGCGCCGCTCGTGCTCTACGGGCCCATCGGTGTCGGGAAGACGCAGATGGCCCGCGAGTACGTCAACCTGCACGCCGCCGAATATGCGGTCGTCTGGTGGGTGGACGCGCGGGACGCCGAACGAGCCACTGCTTCCCTGCTCACCCTCGCGGGGCGCCTTGGCGTCGGTAGGTCACCTGACGTCAACGAAACGCTGGAGGCGCTGTTCGCGACCCTCGGTGACCCGGGGCCTTATCTGCTCGTCTTCGACGGCGTGCAGTCCGATGACGTCCGCCCGCTGATCCGCACGATCGGCGGCAGCGTCATGGTGACGACGCGGAACGCGGGCCTGGCGCGTGAGAATACGTACTTCGGGATCAAGGTGCCGGACTTCGACATCAGCGAGGTCGCCCAGTACCTGCGGAAACAGGACCCGCACATGAGCAAGTCCCAGACGGCGGAGGCGGTCGCGGCAGTCGGGTGCATGCCGCTCGCGCTCGAGGCGATCTGCCGGCTCTACCACGACGGAACGGTTTCCTCGTGGGACGACCTGCCGGCGCATTTCGCCGCCTCGGAGAACGTGATGCCGGGCGGATCCTCCCGGCTCGACCTCTATCCGGAACGGGCCGTCCGGGAACTCCGCGCCGCCCTGGATGACATTGCCGGGGACCGCGAGGCACTCCAGCTTCTGACACTTCTCATCGGTTTCGGCGCGGGCCCGGTCTGGGTGCCCCTGCTGTTGGCGGGAGCCGATGGCAACATCTCGGCCCCCGTTCGCACGCTGCTCCGCGACCAGTACAAATTGCGGCGCAAGATCCCGATACTGGTTCAGCACGGATTCGCCCGCCGGTTGCCCGAGGACGGCGTCGAGATCCCCGCGCTCATCCGGCTCGTACTCCGCGAACTGCTTCCCGACGCCGCCGGGGAGCGCAATCGCAACGACGTACGGGGAATTCTGGTCAAGGCCGACCCGGGCCATCCGGAGGACCGGGACACGTGGCCGACGCATCGGGCGATCGCGCCGCACGTCCTGCCCGCCGGATTGGTGGACTGGCCGCAGGCGACCGCCTACCGCACCGTGCGCCATCAGATCCGATTCCTGTTCCTCAACAACAAGATCGCCGCCGCCCGGCTCCTCGGCGAGAAGGCGGTGGATTCGTTCCCCGGCGAGGCCATGTTCGGCCTGAACGGCGACGTGTACCTGCAGATCCGTCGCGATCTCGCCAACGCGCTGCGCGCGGCGGGCAAATATCGCGAGTCCGAGGCCCTGACGGCGCAGATGTCCGATCAGGTCAATGCCGATCCGGCGTACGCCGACCACACGATCGCGCTCGACCTGGCCCGCAGCCGGGGGCACGACCTGCGGCTCGCCGGCCACTACCAGGAGGCGTTCGATCTCGACGACGCGACGTACCAGCGGCACCTGCGATCGCCCCGGGTCGACGAGTTCCGCATCGCCGCCAGCCGTTACAACCGCGGTGTCAGCCTGCGGTTTCTCGGCAGATTCCGGGAGGCGGCCGACGACGACGAGGCGGCGCTGCGGCTCCACAGCCGCCACGATCCGGGTGATCGCCGGGCGCACCGGCTGCTGAACGCCCTCGCCGAGAGCCTGTACGGGCTCGGGCACTACGAGGATGTGGTCAAGTGCCTCGCGCCGGTGCTGAGACACGGCAGGGAGCGGGACCTGCTCCGCGCACGCCGGATGACCGGGGTCGCACACCGGCGGCTGGGCGACGCCGGGACGGCGGCCGAGGAACTGGGCGCCTGCCAACAGGCCTGCATCGTTCAGGTGGGCGTCACCCGGGAGCTGACCCTGACGGTGGCGATGAGCTTCAGCAACGCGCTCCGCGATCTCGGTCAGCTGCCGGCGGCCCTGCACTTCGGCGAGCGGGCCAAGGTTCTGTACGAGAAGGCCCTGCAGGCGGACAACCCGCTGATCCACGCGGCGCGCGTCAACATCGTCGCCACCTACCTCGCGATGCGGCGCTGGGAGGACGCGCGGGCCATGGGGCAGGACGCCTACGAGGCGCTCCGCGGACGGCTCGGCCCCGACCACCCCTTCACCGTCGCCGCCGTCACCAATCTCGCGTCCGCCGTGGCCCTGTGCACGCCCGCGGGGGCCCGGCAGCTGTCCGAGGAGGCGTACCTGCGTGCCCTCAACCTCTATGGGCAGCTCCACCTCGACACGCTGCTCGCCGCGGCGAACTTCGCCGCCGACCGGGCGGCCCGCCACGAGGGTGACGGATCCGCGCCGTCGCTGGACGGCGTACTCCGGGAGTTGCGGCGGTCCCTCGGGCGACATCATCCCGTGGTGCTCCAGGTCGCTCAGGGAACGCGCGCCCTGGTCTGCGTCGAGGCGCCGTCCGCGTGAGAGGTCCGGGCGCGTCAGAGTTTGTCAGATGGCTCCAACCGCTGAACCGGCAACGGCATACCCCGTACCCTGTGTCGGACGTCCTCGTTTCCTCCCGGTAATGCTTTACGTTGCGATCAACACACCAGATTTTTGACTTGAGCTGACAGGCCTGGCCCCCCGGCCATAGCGCCGAGGGAGGTCCATGTGAGTGCCGAATCGTCGGATCCTCCCAGTGAGGATTCTTGGATTCCACTAGCCGATGTGTCGGCTCTTCCCCTCGCGGCGATCGCCGACGAGGGGTTTGGCATGATCGGCCGGTCGCTGCGGGTGGTGCAGGCCGGCCTCGACGACGGCGACGACGCGCTCAGCGCGTTCGGCTCGTTCATGTCGGAGGATTGACGGGTCATGGCTTCGGCGGTCGACGTCCGCGCGGTGCATCACCGCGCGGCGCCCTGGCCGTACGCCGAACTGGACGTGGCCGCGGCGCGCGCCGCGGGTCATCGCCCGGTCCCCTTCCGGGAGCTGGTGCTCAAGGTCCACCAGCGGTGCAACCTGGCCTGCGACTACTGCTACGTCTACGAACACGCCGACCAGAGCTGGCGTGAACGGCCGCGGACCATGTCCGACGAGGTGCGGACCGCCGCGCTGACCCGGTTCGCCACGCACGCGCGGCAGCACGGGCTCGCCCGGGTGCGCATCGTGCTGCACGGCGGTGAGCCACTGCTGTACGGCCGCGAGCGGCTCGCCGAGCTGGTGCGGGCCGCCCGGGCCGTGTTCCCGGCCGGGTGCCGCGTCGACGTCGGCATGCAGACCAACGGGGTGCTGATCGACGAGCCGGCCGCCGCCATGTTCGTGAAGCACGGCATCCAGGTCGGCATCAGCGTCGACGGGACCGCCGCCAACCACGACCGGCACCGCCGGATGCCGAACGGGCGGGGCAGCTTCACCGCCGTCCAGCGTGCACTGTCGCTGTTACAGCGCCCGGAGCATCGTGCCGCGTACGCCGGGCTGCTCTGCACCGTCGCCGTGGACACCGATCCGCTCGACTGCTACGAGCAGTTGCGCGCCTTCGACCCGCCCGCCATCGACCTGCTGCTGCCCCACGCGAACTGGGAGTCGCCGCCACCCGCGGTGCCCGGCCGGGCGACGCCGTACGCCGACTGGCTCATCGCGATCTTCGACCGCTGGTACGACGAGGCGTCACCACCCCGCATCCGGATCTTCGACGACGCGATCCGCCTGGTGCTCGGCGGCACCGGGCGCAGCGAGCAGCTCGGCCTGAGCCCGTTCGGCGTGATCGTGGTGGAGTCGGACGGGGCGATCGAGCAGGTCGACGCGCTGAAGAGCGCCTACGAGGGCGCCTGCGCGACCGGCCTGGACGTGCGGCACAACGAGTTCGACGAGGCCCTCGACCATCCGGGCATCGTGGCACGGCAGATCGGCCGCGCGGCGCTGTCCGACGAGTGCCAGGCCTGCCCCGCGGTCGCCTTCTGCGGTGGCGGGCATTACGTGCACCGCTACCGCCGCGGCGTCGGCTTCCGGGCGCCCTCCGTCTACTGTGCCGACCTGCGGGCCTTCGTCCGGCACGTCTACGACCGCGTCGCCGCCGATCTGCGGTCGCGCGGCGGGAGGCCGGCGTGACCACCGCGGTTCATCGGCTGTCCGGGGCGGTCCTCGGCCGGCTGGCGGCCGGGCTCGGCGGCGCCGAGGCGATCCGGGAGCTGCGCAGGTCGCAGCTGAGCAAGCATCTGCTGCTGATCCGCTTCCTGCTCGAGCGGCAGGGCGCCGCGGGTGAGCAGGCGCGCGACCTGCTCGAACGCGCCCGGAGCGCGGACCCGGACGGGTTCGCCGCCGTCGCGGGCGCCCCGATGGTGGGCGGCTGGACCGCGATCGCCGGCCGGGCCGCGATGCGGGGCGAGGCCACGGCGGCCGACCTCGGACACATCTCGGCGATCGCGATCGTGGCGGCGGCCCGCACCGGCGTCGACGGTTCCGTCGCCGTACCGGTGCATCACGGCCTCGCCATGCTGCCCGGGCTCGGCGCGATCGAGGCGGGCGACGCCGCGTCGGTGCGGGTGAGCGCCGCGGGCGGGCGGCTGTTCGTGCTCACCGCCGGCGGCGTCGTCGAGGTGCCGGCCGAGCGCGGCTGGCTACCGGTGCGCCGGCTGACCGCGGACGCTGCCGGGCAGGCGATCGACCTGGCCCTGGACGATCTCCACCCCTACCGCCACGGGCACCACGTGCCGCCCGCGAATCGCCTCCCGGACGAGGAGGTGGACCGGTGGCGGGCCGTGTTCGCCGAGGCCTGGGTGCTGCTCGCGACCCGTTCGCCGGAGCGCGCCGGCGAGCTGGGCGCCGGCCTGCAGTCGCTGGTGCCGCTGGTGCAGACCGATCCGAGATCGGCGCGCAGCGCGACCATCCGGCACGCCTTCGGCGTCTTCGGCCTGACCCGGCCGCCGACCGCCGCCGACTTCGCGGTTACCCTCGTTCACGAATTCCAGCACTCCAAGCTGAGCGCGGTGCTGCACCTGGCGCGGCTGACCGACCCCGCGGACGAGCGGCGCTACTTCGCGCCGTGGCGCACCGACCCGCGCCCGCTGCCGGGCCTGCTCCAGGGGGTGTACGCCTTCGCCGGCGTGGCGGACACGTGGCTGGCCCTGCGCGACGCGGAGGCGATCGCCACGCGGCGCTTCGCCGAGACCCGCCTCCAGGTCGATCGGGGACTCACCAGCATCGAGGAGTCGGGCTCGCTGACGCCCGCGGGCGAGGAGTTCGTGGCGGCCCTGCGGATCACCGCAGACCGGCTGCTGGCCGAGCCGGTCCCGGCCGACGTCGATCGCGACGCGCTGGCCGCGCTGGCCCGGACCCACGCCGCGTGGGCCGACCGGAACGGCCGCTGACGATCAGGTCGGCGGCGGCTCGATGTCACCCTCGAGCCGCTTGTTGCCGGCCGCCGCGCGCACCTCGGGATGGTTGGCGCCGAGCAGCCCCTCGAGCTGGGCCAGCGACTCGCGGAACAGGGTGGTGCCGCGTTCCTCCTGGCCGGCGGCGCGCAGGTCGTGCGAGAGATTGATGGCCCGCATCAGGATGTAGGGGTTCTCCTTGCCGTCGCGCGCCGCGGTGCTCTTGGGGTCGCCGGACCGGCTCAGCCGCAGCATCTCCTCGGACAGGCCCAGCGCGTCGTCGCGCCGCCCGGCCAGCGCATGGTCCGTGGCGAGCGAGGTGCCGGCACAGATCGTGTACGGGTGCTCGTCGCCCAGCTTCTCCCGCAGCCGCTGCCACGCGTGGTCGTCCAGCGCGTACGCCTCGTCGAGGTCGCCGGTCGCCCGGTGCAGGATGGCCCGGTTGACCTCGGCCGCGAGGGTCAGCGGGTGGTCACCGCCGAAGTCGTCCCGGTAGCGCTTGAGCGCGTCGTCGGCGAGCTCGCTCGCCTCGTCCAGCTCACCGACCTGGCGCAGCACGTTGGCCAGGCTGACACCGGCCGCCACGGAGAACTCGTGGCTGCGGTTGAACTGCTGGCTGAAGCGTTCGGTGGTGCGCTCGTGGTTGACCCGCATCACCTCGAGCGCCTCGGCGAGGCGGCCGAGCTTGCGCAGGGTGATGGCGTGGGTCCGCTCGGACATCAGCACGAATCCGTGGCTCGCGCCGAGCAGCCGCTCCTGCTCGGGCAGCCATTCGCTGAGTCGCTTCAGCGCGGCGAGGTAGTGGCCGAGACCGTAGAAGTCGCGGGCCACGTTCATGTGGGTCCGGATGACGCTCGCGTCGACGATGCTCTGGTCGGCCCAGTGCGAGGCGATCTGCTCGTCGAGCTCGAGCGCCTCGGCGAATTCGCCGATCAGCCGGAAGTCGACGGCGAGGTTGCCCTTCACCCGCAGGGTGTATGCCTCCTCGTCGCCGAAGACCTCCCGGTGCAGCCGGTAGCTCTCCTGGTCGAAGGCGAGCGCCTCGCGGTAGAGACCCTCGATGCGCATGACGTGACCGCGCTGGTTGCCGGTGATGAGCGTGTAGGGGTGCTCCCGGCCGAGGAACGGGCTCGTCAGGAACCGGTTGTAGGTGTCCTCCAGCAGCTCGGCCGCCGTCCGGCTGTCGCCCAGCGCCCGGGTGGCGTTGGAGACCTGCGCCCGGGCCAGCAGCGTCGTCAATCCGCTCGGCCCGAGCATCTCGTCGGACGTGTTCTTGCCCCACTCCTCGGCGGCCCGGCCGGCCAGCGTCCGGCTGTTCTCGTAGTCGCCGACGATGTAGAGGTAGCGCGAGTGGTCCAGCACGGTCTGGCGACCCTCGGGGGTGCCGGAGTGCACCATGTCGGCCGGGGTGAGGTGCGGGCCCATCTCGCTCTGCAGCTCCAGCTCGCCGACCTCGTCCGGGTCGCCGGGGCGGGCCACGGCCAGCAGCCGCTGGACGTTGCGCTGGGTCTCCTCGCGCAGCTCCGCCGTCAGGGTGTCGCGCAGCACGCGCTGCACCAGGCGGTGCACCTGCACCCGGGGTGACCGGTCGCCGGACAGCGGCGCGGCCGCGGAGGTGGCCCGGCCGACCGTGCGGGCCAGGCCGTAACGCCGCAGCTCGCGGACGATGCGTCCGGTCAGGATGGAGTCGCCGAGGGCCCGGCGCAGGGGGGCCGAGATGTCGGCGTTGGCGCCGCGGCGCAGCAGCGACTGCCGGATCGGCTCGCCGCCCAGGTAGGCGAAGAGGGCGAAGAACTGCGCGGTGGCCGCGTCGATCTCCTGGAGCTTCTCGACGGCGACCGCGACGAACGCGGCGACCGTACGCGGGTAGTCGGCCGGCTTGCCCTCGTTCAGCAGCTCGATGCGCTCGTCCAGCAGGTCGATGTAGTCCCGCACGGGCATGGCCGTCGCCAGATACCACGCCGCGGCCTGCTCGAGCGCGAGCGGCAGGTCGCCGAGCTTCTCGGCGAGCTCGTCGGCCTCGGCCTCGGTGATCGGCAGGACGTTGGGGTCGTCGCGGGTCCGCCCGGTGAGCATCTCCACGCTCTCGTCGCGGCGGAACACGTCGACCTCGATCGGTATGCCGATCGTGCTCCATTCCTCGATCCGCGTCGTCACGATCACGTGGCCGCCGGTGGACGGCAGGAGCGGGAGCAGCCCGGACGGCTCGTCGGCGTTGTCGTAGACGAGCAGCCAGTCCCGGTCGTCGCCGCCGACGGCCAGCCAGTTGAGCACCGTGCGGGCGGTCTCCTGCTGGTCGTCGGCGATCGGCAGGTCGACGCGCTGGGCGAGCTGGGTCAGCGCGGCCAGCACCGTGGTGGTCTCCTCGGCGGGGATCCACCAGATCATGTCGTACTGATGGAGGTGCCGGTGCACGTACTCGATCACCAGTTGGGTCTTGCCGACGCCGCCGAGGCCCTTGAGGGTCGGGGGAAGCACCGATGTCGCGGAGTCCTTGGAGAGCTTGCTGCCGAGTTGTTCGAGGAGTTCGATCCGGCCGGTGAAGTTGCGGTTGCGGATGGGGATGTCCCCGACGATGCGCTCCTCCGGACGATAGGCCCGGGGACGCAGCGGCCGGCTGGTGGCGGCGAGCGCACCGAACCGTTTGGACGCCTCTCCCGGATGCCACCGGATGACGATCTCGGCGAAGAGCCGCAGGCCCCCCGGCACGCCGCCGATCGCGGTCAGCAATGCGGCCAGGTCCTCGGCGGCGTCGTCCGACCGGACAAAGGAAAGGGGGGCCGGCAGGGCGCCGTTCAGTTCCTCGACTCGCGCGTCCCGCGCTGGACGCTCCGCGAGGCCTTGCACCTGAAGGAGGGTTTCGAGCAGCTTTTCGCGGGAGTAGTCCAAGTCCGGCACAGCTTCTCATCTCCGAGCGCGGATGAATCCCTGGAACCGAAGGATATCGGAAGTTGTCCGTGTCAGGTATTGGTGGAACGTCTGATGGTGCCATCTCCGGCATGCCGGAGGAACGTGGCGGCGGCGCACGTTGATCAATGTCCACCGCGGACCCGAATTGCTCATCGGTCGCGCAGAATCATCGTGGCGGGCCGGGCGGACGGGTGCCCGACGCCCAACGCCCCGCTCGGCATGGCCGGGCGGGGGCGTTGGGATCGTCTCGGGGTGAGCGCGGCGCGGATCCGCGGAAAGGTTCTTGCGGGGGCGCCGTGAACACGCCGGATTCTCGTTCATGAAGAACGCCGGAACGGCGCAGCGGTCGGCGGCCTGCGCCGGCCGCCTATTGACAGGGCAGGGTCAGCCGACGCCGATGTTGTTGTGCGCCATCACGGGCCTGAACCAGCGGTTGCCCTCGAAGATGGCGTCGTATCCGTTGACCAGCAGGTTCGCCAGCGAGATCGGCGGCGGAATGGGGCCGTTGCGGCACTCGGCGAAACCGTTGAAGTCGGTGGTCGCCTCGCACATGAACCAGCGCTCGCCGGTGGTGACGAACTGCACCGGCAGGCCCACCACGGGGCGGCCCTCGATGGTCGTGAACCGGGCGCGGATGCCGAGCGTCTCGCGTGCGATCACGTCGAGGGTGCCGTAGTAGGCGACCGCGTTGAGCCGCCGCGGCGGGGGCTGAGCCGGGGCGGCCTGGGCCGGGGTGGAGACGGCGACGCTTATCAGCGCCACGGCGACGGCGAGCCATCGCATGGTTGTGTTCTTCATGGAGCACAAAGTAGGCCATTTGTCCGCCGAAACCCCACGGACACACCCAAGCGTGTCTAAATGCCTACCAACGGGTGGATCTGGCCCAAGATCGCACGCCCGCGGGCGTGCGAGGTTCGCGTCCGGGGTACGGCTGAGCCGCCGGTCACGACACTCCCGTCGCGTTTCGGTGCCCGCCGGGGCCGGCCCGGCCGTCCCGCATCCGAACCGACCGGCATCACCCGATTGATCGCGCGGTCATTCGCTGGCCCCGGTAAATGCGAAGGACAGGACGAGAAGAGTGCCCGGCGGCCACCCGGGTGCGCCGCGCCGCGCCGCAATGACCAAAAGGGAGCGCGGGTGAGCGGGCGATCGGGCGGCCGTGGAGAACGCGGAAATTCACCGCCGGACGGCGGGCCGCCGATCCGTGGACATCACCGCCGCAACGACAGACACGCGCATGGCGGGGTTCCCGCGGCGCCCCTCCGACCACATTCGACACGATCGCCAAAACGCATTCGCGTATGTGCCGGCCGGTGTGCCGGACCAGGCGTGGCGTTCTGCACTTCCGCAGTGGAGAACCCCCTCCGGGTGACCGAGTTTACAAGATCACCCTGCCGATGTCGCGTTGTTCTACCTTGGACTGCGAAAGCTGCCGTAGCATCCGTAAAAAGCGCATCCGCTGGCGGTGGTGCATCGGTGCGTTCTGCGCTTTTCGTGGCGGCTTTCCGGTCGAGCCGTCAACCGCACGCAAGCATGGGGACATCAGTGGACATTGCGATTGTCGGTCTTTCTTGCCGTTTTCCGGGTGCTCGGGACGTCGTCGAGTTCTGGGCGAACTCGCTGAACGCAGCTCAGCAATTCCGGACCGTTCCGTCCACGCGATGGAATCACGAGACAGTTTTCTCAACCGATCGCCGCGATGCGCATTCCACGTACACCGATCGGGTGGCCTTCCTCGATGACGTGGAGGATTTCGCCGCGCTGCACCACCGGATTCCACCGAGGCGTGCCAAGGCGATGGATCCACAGCATCGCCTGCTCATCGACCTGGCCCGGGAGGCGGTGCAGGACGCCGGCTGGGAGCGCACCGAGTTCGATCGGGCGCGCACCGGGGTCTTCGTCGGCATCAGCTCGGCCGACTACCAGGACGTGGCCGCCGCGCGGGCCCTCGCGAGGATGCTGGTCGACGGCTCGATGTCGCCGGACACGTACGACCCCGAACTGCTCAAAGCGGTGACGGCCGCGGCGGCGCGGGCCGTCGACGCGCCACAGTCCTTCTCGCTCGCCGGCTCGCTGCTCAACATGGGGCCGTGCGCCGTCAGCGAGCTGCTCGACCTCGGCGGTCCGTCGTTCGCCGTCGACGCGGCGTGTTCCTCCGCGCTGGTCGCGCTGCACCAGGCCGTCAACCACCTGCGGACCGGGTCGTGCAGCGCGGCGCTGGTCGGCGGCGTCTACCTCAACCTGACCCCGAGCGCGCTGGTCGGCTTCTCCCGCGTGGGGGCGCTGTCCGCCGCCGGCGTGTGCCGGCCCTTCGACGCCCGCGCGGACGGGTTCGTGCTCGGCGAGGGCGGTTCGCTCGCCCTGGTACGCCCGCTGGCCGACGCGGTCGCGGCGGGCGACCGCATCTACGCGGTGCTCAACGGCATCGGCACGGGCAACGACGGCAAGGGCTCCGGGCCGATGACGCCGCGGGCCGAGGGCCAGGAGGCGGCGATGCGGGCCGCGTACGAGGACGCGGGTGTCGCGCCGGGCGCCATCGACTTCCTGGAGGCGCACGGCACCGGCACCACGGTGGGCGACCGGGTCGAGATCGAGGCGGTACGCCGGCTGCGCTCCGGCGGCGCCGTCCGGCGGCCCTGCTACCTGTCGTCCGGCAAGGCGACCATCGGGCACACGCTGCCGGCGGCCGGCGCCGCGGGCGTGCTGCGGACCGCGCTGGCGCTGCACCACCGCACCGTGCCGCCGCAGCCGGCGCTCACCGCGCACCCCGACCTGCCGCTGGCCGAGGCGGGACTGGAGATCACCACCGAGGCCCGGCCCTGGCCGGAGGTGGCGGACGACTGCCGCCGCGCCGGCGTCAGCTCGTTCGGCTTCGGCGGCACCAACGTGCACGCCGTGTTCAGCGAGGTGCCGGAGCAGCAGGAGCCCGTCGACGTGGACCGCGGCCGGGACGACCGCCCCTGGCTCGTCCTGCTCTCCGCGGACTCACACGACCTGCTGGCGGCGTACGCGGAGCGGATGGCCGGCATCGTCGCCGCCGACGAGGCGATGACACCCGGCGCCGTCTCCCGCACGATGGCCAGCCGCCTGCTGCTGACCTCCCGCCTGGCGGTGATGTGCCGGAGCCGGGCGGAACTCGCCGACCGGCTCGCGGCCGCCGCACGGGCGCTGGCCGCGGGCACCCTCGGCCGCCTCGGCCCGGGCGTGTACGCGGGCGCGGCGCCGCTCCCGGCCGAGCAGCGGCAGCTCGCGTTCCTCTACCCGGGGCAGGGGTCGCTGCGCGCGGGTACGCTGCGCGACCTGGTCGCCCGCTTCCCCGTCCTCGACCGGCACGTGCGGCCGCTGACCGACGTGGTCGACCGGCGCACCGGCACCGCGGTCTCCAAGCTGCTGTGCGAGGAGCCCGGCCCGGACGCCGAGGCGGAGGTGAGCGCGACCCGGATCTGCCAGCCCGCACTCGGCGTGGCCGGGATCGGGATGACCCAGCTGCTCGCCGACTGCGGGGTGACGCCCGAGGTGACGCTCGGGCACAGCGCCGGCGAACTGGTCGCGGCCGTCGCCGCCGGCGCGCTGACGGCCGGCGACGGCATCGACTTCCTGGTCGACCGCGGTGCCGCCGTGACCGCCGGCGAGGAGCCGCCGCCGGGCACCATGGCCGCGGTGCGGATCGGCCCGGCCGGGTTCGAGGAGCTGCGCTCCGGCATCGAGGGCGTCTGGGCCGGCTGCTACAACCATCCCCTGCAGACCGTGGCCAGCGGTCACCGGAACGCGGTCGCGCGCCTGGTGGAGCGGTGCCGGGACCGTGGCGTCCAGGTGGTGCCGCTGCGGGTGTCGCACGCCTTCCACTCGCCGCTGCTCGCCGAGGTCGACTCGGCGGTGACCGTGCACGCGGCGAACCTGCCGGTGCGCACGCCCAGCCGCAAGCTGGTGTCCAGCGTGGATCCGGGCGCGCCGACCGACCCGGAGACGCTGCGGGCGATGTGGAGCCGCCAGGGCTCCTCGCCGGTGCTGTTCCGCGACGCCGTCGACGTCGCGGTCGAGTCCGGTGCCCGCATCCTGGTGCAGGTCTGCGCCGGGGACGCCCTGCTCGGCATGGCCGCCAAGACGCCGTCGGCGCGGGCCCTCGAGGCGATCTCGCTGATGCCGGCGGAGCCCGACGACGGCTACGCGCTGCTCGAGGGGCTGGGCCGGCTGGCCGTCGCCGGCGTACCCGTGAATCTGACGCCGTTGTTCGCGGGGCTGCGGGTGCCGCTGCTGACCCTGCCGCCGTCTCCCTTGGCAACCCAGCACTACTCGATCCGGCACACCGACCGCGACGGTCGTGCGCGGCCGGCCGCGCGCGGTGCCCGGGTGCCGGCCGCGGCCGCTCCGGCGCTGCCGGCCCGGATCGAGTCTCGTCTACCGGAGCGCGCCGCGCTTCTGGCCGTAACCAGGAATGGAGAGCGGACGCCCATGAACGACGTCATCCTGCTTCTGCGTGAGCAACTCGCTGCCCTGCAGAGCTTCAGCGCCGAGCCGCTGGAACACTATGCCGGTACCGGCGTGCGGGACCTCGGGCCGTCATCCGGTGTGGCCTGCTCGCCGGCGGATGCCGCCGTATCCAGCCCCCCGGCCGTTGCGCTGCCGGCCGCGCCCGCGACGCGGGCGCCGGTGCCCGCGCAGAAGGTGTCGCCCAGCGATGCCGCCCAGATCCTGGGCGAACTGCGCGTCATGGTGGGCCGGATCAGCGCCTACCCGCCCGACCTGGTCGACGCGGAAAACTCGTTCGGCGCCGACCTGGGCTTCGACTCGATCATGAGTGCCGAGCTCACGGCGGCCGTGAAACGACGCTGGCCGGACCTGTCCTTGACCCCCGCCGACGTCTTCGGCATCACCACCGTCGGCGAGCTCGCGCAGGCGCTGGCCCGGGCGCAGCAGGGCGGCCACCCGGTCTCCGCGCCGCCGGTCCCCGAGCCGGTACCGGTCCCGGTCGCCGCGGAGCCCCGGCCCCGCCCGGTGTGGCCCGCGCCGCGCAGCCCCGAGATCGCCGACGTGGCGTACCTGCCCGAGGTGGTGGAATTCCAGCAGCGCGGTGCGATCCTCGACCGGCTGCAGGTGGCCAACCCGTACTTCCTGGTCCACGACAGCGTCATCGACAGCCGGACCCGGATCGGCGGGCGCCAGCTGATCTCCTTCTCCAGCTACAACTACCTCGGGCTGGCCGGGCACCCGGAGGTCGCGTACGCGGTCAAGGAGGCGGTGGACCGGTACGGCTCCTCGGTGTCCGCCGCCCGGATCCTGTCCGGCAACCGCGCCCTGCACGACGAGCTCGACCGCGCCCTGGCGGACCTGGTCGGCGCCGAGGACGCCATCACGCTGGTCGGCGGGCACTCCACCAACATCAGCGTGATCGGCCACCTGGTCGGCCCGGACGACCTGATCGTGCACGACGCCCTCGCGCACGACAGCATCCTGCAGGGCTGTCGGCTGTCCGGCGCGAGCCGCCAGCCGTTCCCGCACCAGGACATCGCCGCCCTGGACGCGCTGCTGGAGCAGATCCGCGACCGCTACCGCCGCGTGCTGATCGTGGTGGAGGGCGTCTACAGCATGGACGGCGACATCTGCGACCTGCCGGCGCTCATCGCGCTCAAGAAGCGGCACGGCGCCCTGCTCATGGTGGACGAGGCGCACAGCGTCGGCGTGCTCGGCGCGCGCGGCGGCGGCGTCGGCGAGCACTTCGGCGTCGACCGCGGCGACGTCGACGTGTGGATGGGCACGCTGTCGAAGTCGCTGGCCAGCTGCGGCGGCTACGTCGCCGGCCGGCACGAGCTGATCGACTACTTCCGGTACACGCTGCCGGGCTTCATCTTCAGCGCCGGGATGAGCCCGGCGAACGCCGCCGCGGCGCTGGCCGCGATGCGGATCTTCCGCGAGGAGCCGCAGCGGATCGCGCAGTTGCACGACCGCGCCGCCCTGTTCCTGCGTCTCGCCCGGGAGGCCGGCGTCGACGTCGGCACCAGCGCGGGCACCCCGGTGATCCCGTGCATCACGGGGGACTCCGTCAAGGCGCTGCGGCTGTCCGACACGCTGCTGCGCAACGGCGTCAGCGTCAACCCGATCCTGTACCCGGCGGTCAAGGAGCAACTGGCGCGGCTGAGGTTCTTCGTCACCGCCGAGCACAGCCCGGAGGACATCGAGAACACCGTCGATCTTCTGGCCCGGAATCTCGACCCGGCGTGCCAGGTCACCGTGCCGCAACCCGCATGACCCGTGGCCTCCTTCGCAGATTGCGCCTGACATGACCCCAGTCACATCTCCGCCGACCCGGGCCGGGCGGCACAGCGGGGTCACCGCCCGCCCGGGTGCCGGCGCGGACCTGCCGCTGGTCGCCCGCCGCCCGAAGCTCGTCCTGCTCACCGCGTTGCTGCTGGCCGCGCTGGCGATCGCCTTCAGCGGCGACGTGGTGGGCGTGCTGAAGACCGGTGGCTTCGACGACGCCGGCTCGGATTCGGTACGGGGCCGCGCGGTGCTCGCCCAGCATTTCCACGGCGCCGAGCCGAACCTCGTCATCATGATCGAGAAACCGGGCGGCGACGTGTTCGACGTCGACGCCGGCGACGTGGCGCGCCGGGTCGTCCAGCGCCTCGCCGTGACGGCGGGGGTCAACGTCGTGGGCGTGTACTGGGACGACATGCTCCCGCAACTGGTCAACCGGGACCGGGACAAGGGCATGGTGCTGGTGCACGTCGACGGCGACGAGGACCGCAGCGAGCAGCGGGTCGGTGACCTGCACGACGAGCTGGCCGGCACCACCGGCGCGGTGCGGGTGTCCTTCGGCGGGCAGACCCAGATCAACAACGACATCAACGATCAGGTGACCACGGACCTCGCCAAGGCCGAGTCGATCGCGATCCCGATCACGCTCGTGTTGCTGCTGCTGGTCTTCGGTACCCTCTGGGCGGCGGGTGCGCCGCTGCTGATCGGCATCTTCTCGATCGTCATGACCCTCGGGGTGCTGCGGCTGCTGGCCGTCTTCACCGACGTGTCGGTCTTCTCGATCAACATGGCCACGGCGCTGGGCCTCGGCCTGGCCGTCGACTACAGCCTGCTGTTCGTGTCGCGCTACCGCGAGCAACGCGGCCGCGACCCCGACATGATGGACGCGCTCGCCGTCACCATGCGTACCGCGGGCCGGACGATCATGTTCAGCGCGGCCACCGTCGCGGTTGCGCTGTGCAGCCTGCTGGTGTTCCCGCAGTACTTCCTGCGCTCGTTCGCGTACGCCGGCATCGCCGTCGTCGGTGCCACCGTCGGCGCCGCCCTGCTGGTGCTGCCGGCCCTGCTCGTCGTGCTCGGGGACCGCATCGACAGGTGGTCGCTGTGGCCCCGGCGCCGGGTGGCCGGCGGCGACACCGCCTTCTGGGGCCGGGTCGCGGCGTTCGTGCTGCGCCGCCCGGTGCTGACGGCGGCGCCTGTGGTGCTGGTGCTGCTCGTGCTGGCGACGCCGTTCGGCCATGTGGGCTTCGCCGTCGCCGACGACCGGGCGCTGCCCAGACACGCGGAGAGCCGGATGGTCGCCGACTCGATCCGCGGCGAGTTCGCCGGCACCGGGAACAGCACCGTCGTCATCGTCGCGGACCGCTGGGGTCAGGGACCGGACGGCGTGCTTCGCGCCGCCGACTATGCCGCCCGGGTCTCCCGGATCCCGGGGGTCATCCGGGTCGACAGCGTGGCCGGCTCCTTCGTCGGCGGCACCGCGGTCGGCACGGCGGCGCCGCCCGGCGCCTTCACCGCCGGGGACGCGGCCTGGTTCTCGGTGCTCAACGACATCGAGCCGTACTCGAGCCGGGGCGCCCAACTCGCCCGCGCCGTTCGCGCCGTGCCGGTGCCGCAGGGGGTTCCGGTGCTGGTCTCCGGGCTGTCCGCGCAGCTTGTGGACATGACCGGCTCGATCGGCGGCCGGCTGCCCGTCGCGCTGGTGCTGATCGCCTGCACCACGTTCGCGCTGCTGTTCCTGCTGACCGGGAGCGTGCTGCTGCCGATCAAGGCGCTGCTGCTCAACCTGCTCACGATGAGCGCCGTGTTCGGCGTCGCCGTCTGGATCTTCCAGGACGGCCATCTCGCCGATGTCCTGGGCCACACCGCGACGCCGCTGGCGGTGGCCATGCCGGTGCTGCTGTTCTGCGTCGCGTTCGGATTGTCGATGGACTACGAGGTCTTCGTGCTCTCGCGCATCATCGAACGGCACGGCCAGGGCGCCGATCTGCACACCTCGGTGGTCGACGGGTTGTCCCGCAGCGGGCGGGTGATCAGCGCAGCCGCGGCGATCCTGTCGGTGTCCTTCCTGGCCATGCTGTCGTCCGGGGTGTCGTTCATCCAGTTCTTCGGCCTCTGCGCCAGCCTCGCGATCATCCTCGACGCGCTGCTGGTGCGCCCGGTGCTGGTGCCCGCGCTCATGCGGCTGGCCGGGCGCTGGAACTGGTGGGCGCCGCGGCCGCTGCGCGCGCTGCACGACCGGCTCGGGCTGCGGGAGGACTCCTGAGGTCGTAGCCGGGGGCGGGCGTCCGGGCGGCGAGTGGGATTTTGCACTGAGAGTGCACTTGTCTCGGTGTGCGCCGAAATCTAGCGTCACATCCATGCCTGCTTCCTGGACGTTCGCCGTGGCCCGTGACGACCTCGGCGAGACCACGCTCATCGAGGGCGTGACGCCCCCGCTGTCCGACGGCGAGGCGCTGCTGCGGGTGGACCGCGTCGGCCTCACCGCCAACAACGTGACCTATGCGGTGCTCGGCGAATCGATGCGGTACTGGCGGTTCTTCCCACCCGGCCCGCGCGGGCTCGGGCCGCGGTGGGGGCTCCCGCCACTGTGGGGCTTCGCCGAGGTGGTCGCGTCGACGGTGCCGGGCGTCGAGGTCGGCCTGCGGGTCTACGGCTATCTGCCGTCCGCGGGCCACCTGGTGGTGCGCCCGGAGCGGGTGGACGCCTCCGGGTTCCGCGACGCGAGCGAGCACCGGGCCGACCTGCCGTCGCCCTACAACGCCTACCGCTCGACGGCCGGCGACCCGGCGTACCGGCCGGACCAGGAGGATCTGCTGATCCTGTTCCGGCCGCTCTTCTTCACCTCGTTCATGCTGGCCGACCAGGTCGTCGACGAGGACTTCTACGGTGCGTCGTCGCTGGTGGTGTCGTCGGCGTCCAGCAAGACCGCCTACGCCGCCGCGTTCGAGTTGCACGGCCGCGGCCCACGCCTGATCGGGCTCACCTCGCCCGGCAACCTCGAGTTCACCCGGTCCCTCGGCTGCTACGACGACGTCGTCTCCTACGCCGAGATCGGCGCCCTCGACGCGGTCCCGACCGCCTATCTCGACCTGTCCGGCGCGCCCGCGACCCGGGACGCCCTGCGGCGGCGCCTCGGCGACCTGCTGGTCCGCGACGTCGCGATCGGGCTCACCAACCAGATCCCGAACGCAGGCTCGGCCGGTGAGGTGTTCTTCGCGCCGGCGCGGATGCGCAAGCGCGGCCAGGACTGGGGGCGCGACGAGCTCGACCGGCGCTTCGCCGAGGCCTGGCAGCGGTTCGCCGCGGCGGTCGGCGCCTGGCTGGACGTGCGGGCCGGCGCCGGGCCGGACGACCTGCGGCGCGCGTGGCTCGAGGTCCTCGAGGGCCGCACGCCACCGCGCACCGGCCAGATCATCCAGCTCTGAGGCGGGGGTGCGGCGGCCGTTCGCAGGTCGCTCGATGGTGTCGGGCGGCCAACGCCTAGGGTGGTGCCCGTGCGTGACATCGCGGTGTTCACCGGGAGTGCCCATCCGGAGCTGGCTACTGAGATCTGTGAGCACCTGGGCGTGCCGCTGCTACCCACCAAGACGTCGCGGTTCGCCAACGACTGCATCGAGGTGCAGCTGCAGGGCAACTGCCGCGAGCGCGACGTCTTCCTGATCCAGCCCCTCGTGCCGCCCGTGCAGGAGAACCTCGTCGAGCTGCTGTTCATGCTCGACGCCGCCCGGGGCGCCTCGGCCGGGCGGATCACCGTGGTGCTTCCGCACTACGCGTACGCCCGCAGCGACAAGAAGGACGCGCCGCGCATCTCGATCGGCGGCCGCCTCGTCGCGGACCTGCTGCAGACCGCGGGCGCCCACCGGATCCTGGCGATGACGCTGCACTCGCCGCAGGTGCACGGCTTCTTCAGCGTCCCGGTCGACCACCTGCACGCCCTGCGCGAGCTGGCGAACCACTTCCGGGGCTACGACCTCAGCAACACCGTGGTGGTCTCGCCGGACCTCGGCAACGCCAAGGAGGCGGCGGCGTTCGCCCGGATGCTCGACATCGAGGTCGCGGCGGGCGCCAAGCAGCGGTTCGCCGACGACAAGGTCGTGATCAGCTCGGTGATCGGCGAGGTGGCCGACCGCGACGTGATCGTGCTGGACGACGAGATCGCCAAGGGCAGCACCGTCTTCGAACTGCTCGACCGGCTCCGCGAGCGCAACGTCCGCACCGTCCGGGTGGCCTGCACGCACGGGCTCTTCACCGCCGACGCGGTGGCCCGGCTCTCGGCGGAGAAGGACATCGAGGAGATCGTCTGCACCAACACGGTGCCGATCCCGGCCGCCAGCCGCACGGACAAGCTCACCGTACTGTCGGTGGCGCCGGCGCTGGCCGAGGCGATGCGCCGCATACACAACGGCGAGTCGGTCAGCGCGCTGTTCGCTTAGGCGATGTTCTGCGGGGGCTGGGGGCCGCAGAGCGACAGGATGGCGCCGAGCAGCGTCGAGCGGGTGAAGGGCTTCTCCAACAGCATGCTGTTGGCGTCCAGGTGCAGCTGCGGCCCGAGCGACGCGGCCGTGTAGCCCGACATGTAGAGCACCGGCAGGTCCGGGTGGTGGGTGCGCAGCGCGCCGGCCAGCTCAGGCCCGGTCATCGTCGGCATCACCACGTCGGTGATCAGCAGGTC
Source organism: Actinoplanes sp. NPDC026623 (assembly GCF_040638275.1). Lineage (NCBI taxonomy): Bacteria > Bacillati > Actinomycetota > Actinomycetes > Micromonosporales > Micromonosporaceae > Actinoplanes > Actinoplanes sp. NPDC026623. The sequence goes on from NZ_JBEZXZ010000038.1 coordinate 51,760, forward strand.
CGGGTGTGCGCCCGCGGCCACCTGGGTGACCGCCGTCAGCGCGTCCGTCGCCACCGTGATCTCGTAGCCGGCCGGCGCGATCAGCCGCTGCACCAGCTGGGCGACCTCGGGCTGGTCCTCGACGATCAGCACCCGGCCGATCACCGCCGGGGTGACCCGCCGGTCGACCGCCGACGCCGGGCGCTCCTCGGCCGCGGGCAGGTAGAGGTGCACCGTGGTGCCCATCCGGGGCTGCGACTCCAGTGAGATGTGCCCGCCGATGCCCTTCACGATGCCGGCGGTGGTGGCCAGGCCCAGCCCGGCGGCGGTCGGCCGGGTGGTGAAGAACGGTTCGAGGGCACGCTTGCGGGTCTCGTCGGTCATGCCGACGCCGGTGTCCTGGATGACGATGTGCACGAGGCGGCCGTTCGGCGCGTCCTCGGCGAGCTGGCCGGGCTCGATGACCTCGTTGGTCGCCGCCACCCGCAGCATCCCGCCGTGCAGCATCGCGTCGCGGGCGTTCGCCGCCAGGTTCACCAGCGCCTGCTCCAGCGGGCCGCGCTCCGCGCGTACCGCCCAGATGTCGGGGCCGAATGCCAGGTCGAGGCCGATGCGCTCGCCGAGCGTACGGCTGAAGAGGCTCTGCACGTCGGTGAGCAGGTCCGGGATCGGGATGATCTCGGGCCGGTTGCCCTCGGTCCGGCCGAAGGCCAGCAGCTGGTGTGTGAGGGTGCGCCCGGTGTTGACCGCGTCCATGATGTCCTTGGCCATCTGGTGCTGCGGCGAGTCCTCGGCGGTGGTCGTGGCGATCATGTCGGCGGAGCCCTGCACGACGGTCATGAGGTTGTTGAAGTCGTGCGAGATGCCGCCGATGAGCTGGCCCATGCTGTCGAGCCGGCGCAGGTGGTCGAGCTGGCGCTTGAGGCCGCGCGCGTCGATGTGGTCGGTCGTATCGGTGATCATGCAGAGCACCCGGCCGTGCTGCCCGTGCTCGTCGTCCAGCGGCATCATGCTCATCCGCACGCTGCGCTGGGAGCCGTCGGCGCGCATCAGCCGGGTCGCGCCGACCGTCGAGCGCCCGGCCCGGCACTCGGCGAGGCGGCGCATCAGCTCGGCCTGGCCGTGCTCGTCGAGGAAGCCGCGCAGGGAGACCCCGATCAGCTGGGCCCGGGGCAGGCCCAGGACGACGCCGATCGGCTCGTTCGCGTACGTGGCCACGCCCTCGGCGTCGAGCTGCAGCACGCCCTCCGGAATGGTCTCCAGGACCCGGCGGTAGCGCTCCTCGGCGGCCCGCAGCCGCTCCTGGGCCCGCGCCGACGACAGCGCCAGCGACAGCTCCCCGGCGATGTCGCGGGCCAGCTCGACCTCGACCTCGGTGTATACCGAGCCCGGGGTGCTGCGGACCAGGATCAGGTAGCCGAGGTACGTGTTGTCGACGATCACCGGGCAGAGCACGGCCGCGTGCACGTCCGGCGCCGGGCCGCCCGGGTCGACGTGGGCCCGGTGCCGCGGCCGGGGCAGCTCGGTGAGCGGCTCGGCGTCCTCGCCGGCCAGCACGATCGGCCGGCGGCTCGCGGCCAGCCCGGTCGAGAAGTCGTCGTCGGGCAGCTCACCCTCGCGGTCGAGCAGCCGGGCGTACGGCGCGCAGAGCACGTCGTCGGGGTGATGGAAGGTGATCGCGTCGTACCGGCCGTCGTCGTCCACCAGCAGGATCCCGGCGCCGTCGCCGAGCATGTCGGCGGCGGCCTGCGCCGCGATGGCACGGACCTTCCTCGTGTCCTGGGCAGCGCGGCTGAGGGCCAGCGCCAAGTCGGCCAACGCGTACCGGAGGGGATATGCCATGACGCCCATGCAGTTCACTATCTGCAATGGCGGGGTGCGGCGCGGGCGTTTCGCGCCAAAGCAACCGTCCGACCGAGGATCTTCGCCCGGCTACGAGGTGGCGAACCAGCGGTCGGCGAGCGACGCGAAGCTCGCCTCGGCCGGCGGGGGCAGCCGTTTCAGGTACGCCGGAACATTGCTGTAGTAGTGCAGTAGCGTCCAGGCCATCAGCCGCCGCCGAAGCTCGCGATCCGGCTCGATGCCGTACGCCCGCAACATCCGCCCGTAGAAGAGCCCGTCGCCGTCCGCCAGAAACACCGCGGGCCCGACGAAGTCGTACTCGGCGGCGCCCCGCATGGCCGGCTCGAAGTCGATCAGCCCGGTCAGCCGGCCGTCGGCGTAGAGCAGGTGCTCGTCGAGGATCTCGGTGTGCAGCAGCACCGGCTTCGCGTCGCCGAGCGGCGCGCCGGCGAGGAAGGGCGCGATCTGCGCGACCCAGGCCGGGTCGAGTCCGAGCGCCCGCTGCCGACCCGCGCACCCGGCGGCCTGGTCCTCGACGAACTCGGACCAGTCGGCGGGCCACCACTCGTCGATCTCGGGGACGTCCACGGCGTGCAGGGCGGCGATCGCCTCGCCCAGTTGGCCGGCCAGGGCGTCCCGTTCGGGCCGGGCGAGACCCGCCCAGACCGAGGCGAGCGGCACCCCGGGCATCCGGTCCATCAGTACGTAACCCCAACGCTCGAAGCTGCCGGAGGCGTGCACGGCCGGGGTCGGCACCGGGAGGCGGCCGTGCACCGCCGCCAGGACGCCGGCCTCCACCCGGAGCTCGTCGATGTGCACCGGTGGGAAGAGCTTCAGGACCTTGTCGCCCACCGCGTACACGGGAAGCGATCCGGTGGGGTAGCGCGACGCCGCCTCGGTGACGCCGAGCGAGGCGCAGAGCGCGCGGACGCCGGGGCCCAGCGCCTCCTCGTCGCGGGCGATGAAGTCGAAATCTTCCTCATCGTCGGCGCTTGGCCAGATCGTTTCGACGTTTTCCCTGGTCAAGTGCGCCTCATCTCGATGAACGACGGGCCGGGGCTGCGGTGACGGGTGGAGCCGGACAACCACCTCACGTGCGAACTCCGACCCTGAAACTTGCAAGTTGATACGGACAAACAGCATTATTCCGGTCGGTTCGAGCTTGGCCGAGGGTGCGCCGGGTTCGACAAGGAGAACACCGCAGCGGCCGGAAGGACACGACGACGGTGGACCAGGATCCCACGAGCGGCGGCGCGCGCCCGGATTCCCTCGGCGCGTCGACCCTCGACCTGAGCGGGCGATGCGTCGGCAGCTCGTACCTTCTCGTCCGTCCCATCGGGCAGGGCGCGACCGGCACGGTGTGGCGCGGGGTCGACCGGTCCTCGGGCCAGCCGGTCGCGGTCAAGCTGCTGCACGAGAGCCTGATGCGCCAGCCCAAGCTGGTCACCCGCTTCGTGCAGGAGCGCACGATCCTCATGATGCTGCGGCACCGCAACGTGGTGCGGGTCCGCGACCTGTTCAGCGTCGGCGAGTCGCTGGGCCTGGTCATGGACCTCGTGCCGGGCGGCAGCCTGCGCGAATACCTGCGGGAGCACCACACGCTGCGGCCGGGCGAGGCGGCCCGCCTCGCCGCCCAGGTGGCCGCGGCCCTGGCCGAGGCGCACGAGCTGGGCATCGTGCACCGCGACCTGAAGCCGGACAACCTGCTGCTGCACCGCGAGGACGGGCAGCTCGACATCCGGCTGACCGACTTCGGCATCGCCCGGGTGCTGAGCACCCCCAGCCTCACCACGCCGAACGCCGTCGTCGGCACCCCGCACTACATGGCGCCCGAGGCGTTCCAGGGCACGCCGACCAGCCCGGCCGCCGACGTGTACGCGCTCGGCGTGCTGATCTACGAGACGGTCTGCGGGCGCCCGCCGTACGACAGCGACAACGTCCACGAGCTGATGCAACTGCACCTGCAGGGCGACCCGGCCCGGCCGCCCGGCGTGCCGGACGCGCTCTGGGACCTCATCGTCGGCTGCCTCGACCAGCGGCCGGGGCTGCGGCCGACCGCCGTCGAGCTGATCGCGGACCTCAGCGAGGTCGCCCGCGGGGTGGTGGACGCCCCGGCGCTGCCGCGCCCGGCCCGGGCGCCGCTGAGCGCCGCGGCCCGGTCGCGCCCCTCGCCGCCGCAGCTGGTGCACCCCTCGCTCGCCGGGCAGCCGAAGGTGCCCGCGCCGCGCGGCGGCAACCAGCCGGGCACCTGGCGGTGGGGCCGGCCCTGGGCGATGATCGCCCTGGTCGCCGCCGCGATCCTGGCCTCCGGCGTGACGACGACGGCCTGGCATCTCGGCCGCACCGACGACCCGGGCCCGGCGTACGTCGCCGAGCAGCCGATCGCGCCGGCACCGGTGGTCCGGCCGTCCGGCTCCACCGCGGCGCGCCCCGCGTCCACGCCGGCGCCGGCGCAGACCGCCCCGCCGCGGAGGGGGGCCGGGCGGCGGCGGCGGGGGCACCGGGCCGGGTACACCGAGGTGGCCGGCGCCACGGCCGGCGGC
>NZ_JBEZXZ010000039.1:0-53044 GCF_040638275.1 Actinoplanes sp. NPDC026623
GCCGGCGGCTCGGCGGATCCGAACGGCGCCGGGGTGCTGTCGGACTGGTATTGCGGCGCGCCGAAGGTGTCGGGGCGCCGCGACAGGTCCGGGGCGGGGGCCGGCGCGGACTCGGGTGCCTTGCGGGCGGGGGTGAAGCCGTTGAAGTCGCCGACCGGGCCGTCGAGCGGGCCGCCGGCGATGCCGGGCGAGCGCTGCGGCAGGTCGCCGGCGCCGCCACGGTAGGGGTGCGACTCGGCCGCGCGCGGGGCGAACGGGTTGTCCTCCGCCGCGGCGCTCGGCTGGGCCGGCGGCGGGGGAGCCCACGCGGACTCGGGTGCCGGGAAGGCGCCGCCCGGCGCGGGCGACGGGGCCGAGCGCTGCGGCAGGCCGGGCTCGGGTGCGGGCACCCGGGCGGAGCCGCTGGCGCTCGAGGAGAACTTGGCCGCGCCCGGCCCGAAGGCGGGACCGGGCGGCTGGGGCGCGGGGGATCCGGGCGCCGGTGTCTGGCCGGCGGGCGGGACCGCGGGCACCACGAACGGTGAGCCGCCGTTGGGGGTGGCTTGTGGCGGCGGGCCGTACGCGCTGGGGAAGGACTCCTGCGCGTGCGGATATGACGGGGCACGATCGGCGGCCTGCTGACCGTCCAGATCGGGTGGGAAACCGTCGGTGCCGAACGGGTCGGCTCCGCCGCCCGACGTGGCCCCCGGCTGCTGACCGGCGTACTGGCCCTCGGACGTCATACCGCCTCCTCCATGACTGTCGGCCGTGCGAGCTTTGCACGGACGCGGCCGACCCGGCAGAGCTGGGCGTCGCCCGGTCACTGCACCCGGCCGGCCGAGCCGGGCGGGTGACCGTGCCCAACCGTACCGGTCGTAACCGGTTGGAGGAATCCCGGTGTACGCCGTCGGGAGCGCGATGGTGAGGCGAAAATCACGTTGCCGGGCGAGGGTTGGCTGGCAATTGCCCCGATTGGTACGCCGAAGGCCCGCCCGGTTCCCCGGACGGGCCTTCGGCTACTGCCTGGATCAGAAATTGATCAGAAGATCCGCTGCTGGCTGAAGATGGCGATCTCGTTGCGCATCGACTGCGTGGGCGCTGCCGACAGCGCGCGCTCGATGGCGCGGGCGTCACGCTTGGCGATGCGGCGATTGCGGATGCGCTCGATGGTGCTCATTGCGGTGTCACTCCCCTGGCCTGCCCGGCCTCGTCTTTGGTGCCGTGTTCCGGCGCTAGATCTATTAAACCGCGCCGGAACACGTTCCACCAACGAATTGGGGGGTGATCCCGCTTACCTGCCTAAGAATCGAAGGCTGGGAAGCGGGATGCGCCAAAGGAAAGTCAGGTCCAGGAGAGCAGTGCACCCTCCGGGTCCTCGAGGAAGGCGCCGATGTCGCGCAGGAACTTCGAGCCCAGTTCGCCGTCCACGATGCGGTGGTCGAACGACAGGCCCAGGGTGGTGACCTGGCGAATCTTGATCTTCCCCTTGTGCACCCACGGCATGGGGCGGATCGCCCCGAACACCAGGATGGCCGCCTCGCCCGGCGGCAGGATCGGCGTGCCGGTGTCCACGCCGAACACGCCGACGTTGGTGATCGAGAAGGTGCCGCCCGACATGTCCGACGGCGGGGTCTTTCCCGACTTAGCGGTTTGCACCAGGGCGTTCAAAGCATCCGCCAGCTCACGCAGAGTGAGCCGACCGGCGTCCTTGACGTTCGGCACGATCAGGCCGCGCGGGGTCGCCGCCGCGATGCCCAGGTTGACGTAGTCCTTGACGACGATCTCGTTCGTCGCCGCCGACCAGGTCGAGTTGACCATCGGGTGACGCCTGGCGGCCAGCAGCACCGCCTTGGCCACCAGCAGCAGCGGGGAGACCCGCACGTCGCGGAACTCGGGCCGGGACTTGATCCGCTCGAGCGACTTCATGGACCGGGTCACGTCGACGGTCAGGAACTCGGTCACGTGCGGCGCGGTGAACGCCGAGGCGACCATGTTCTCGGCCGTCAGCTTGCGCACGCCCTTGATCGGGATGCGCTGCTCCCGCGACGCGTCGAACACCGCGGGCGACACGGACGCGACCGCCTCGGCGGGCGCCGGGGCCGCCACGGCCTGCTGCACGTCGTCGCGCGTCACCGAGCCCATCGGGCCGGTGCCGGCGATGGCCGCCAGGTCGACGCCGAGATCCCGGGCGAGCTTGCGCACGGGCGGCTTGGCCAGCACGGGCCCGGCCGGCCGGACGCGACCGGCCGGCGAAACCGGCGCCGGTGCGGCCGCCGGAGCCGGAACCGGCGCAACGGCCGCGGGTGCCGCCGGGGCGGGCGGTGCGGCAGCCGCCGGAGGCGGGGTTGCCGGTGCTGCGGTTGTGGAGCCGGTGGGCGTACCGATGCGGGGCCGGCGCTTGGCGGCGCCGGTCTTCGGGCCGTAACCGACCAGGACGGCCGTGCGGCCGCCCGGAGCCGGACCACCGATCAGGCCGGGCTCGACCGCGCCCTCCTCGGGCGCGACCTCGACGGCCGCGAGTGACTCGGCCGAGGGGATCGGGCCCGCGCCGGGCTGGGTGTCGATCGAGATGATCGGCGAACCGACCTCGACCGTCGCGCCGGCCTCGTGGAAGATCTGCGTGACGACGCCCGCCCACTTCGCGGGGATCTCGACAGCGGCCTTCGCCGTCTCGACCTCGACGATCGGCTGGTTGAGCTCGATCGTGTCGCCCACCTTGACCAGCCAGGCGAGGATCTCGCCCTCGGTCAGCCCCTCGCCCAGGTCGGGCAGGGTGAACTCCTTGATCCGTGACATCGCAGTCACCAGCCGAACGAGCGGTCGACGGCGTCCAGGACCCGGTCCAGGTCGGGCAGGTACTCCTCCTCGACGCGGGCGGCCGGGTAGGGCACGTCGTAGCCCGTCACCCGCAGCACCGGCGCCTCGAGGGAGTAGAAGCACTCCTGGGTGATCCGCGCGGCGATCTCGGCGCCGAGGCCGAGGTTGCCGGGCGCCTCGTGCACGACCACGGCCCGGCCCGTCTTGCGGACGGACTCGAAGACCGGGCCGAGGTCGAGCGGGGAGAGGGTGCGCAGGTCGATGACCTCGAGCGTGCGCCCGTCCTCGGCCGCGGCCCGCGCCGCGTCCAGGGCGGTCTTGACCATCGGCCCGTAGGCGATGACCGTCGCGTCCGAGCCCTCGCGGGCGACCCGGGACGCGTGCAGCGGGAACGCGGCCGGTGCGGCGAGGTCGACCTCGCCCTTGTCCCAGTAGCGGCGCTTCGGCTCGAAGAACACGATCGGGTCGTCGGAGTCGATCGACTGCTGGATCATCGCGTACGCATCGGCCGGGTTCGAGCAGGTCACGACCTTGAGGCCGGGGGTGTGCGCGAAGTACGCCTCGGGCGACTCGGAGTGGTGCTCCACCGCGCCGATGCCGCCGCCGTACGGGATCCGGATGACGATCGGCAGCCGGACGTTGCCCAGCGAGCGGTAGTACATCTTCGCCACCTGGGCGACGATCTGGTTGTAGGCCGGGAAGACGAACCCGTCGAACTGGATCTCGCAGACCGGCCGGTAGCCGCGGATGGCGAGGCCGACCGCGGTGCCGATGATGCCGGCCTCGGCCAGCGGGGTGTCGATGACGCGGTTCTCGCCGAAGTCCTTCTGCAGGCCGTCGGTGATCCGGAAGACGCCGCCGAGCTTGCCGACGTCCTCGCCCATGATGACGACCTTGGGGTCGTTCTCGAGAGCGCGGCGCAGGCCGTGGTTCAGGGCCTTGCCAAGGGTGAGGGTCTCGAACATCAGTGGGCGCTCCCTTCGAACGAGGCCTCGTAGTCGGCGAACTGCGCGCGCTGCGCGTCGATCTCGGGCGAGCCCGTCGGGTAGACGTTGTCGAACATCGAGACCGGCTGCGGGTCCGGCATCGCCAGGACCCGCTCGCGCAGATCGAGGGCGAGGGTGCGGGCCGAGTCGTCGACCTCGCCGAAGAACGTGTCGTCGGCCAGCTGCTGCTTGGTCAGGAACGTCTTCAGCCGGCTGATCGGGTCCTTGGCCTTCCAGGACTCGACCTCGCTGGCGATGCGGTAGCGGGTCGGGTCGTCGGAGCTGGTGTGCGCGCCCATCCGGTAGGTGTAGGCCTCGATCAGGGTCGGGCCCTGGCCGTTGCGCGCGTGGTCGAGCGCCGCGCGGGTCACCGCGTAGGTGGCCAGCACGTCGTTGCCGTCGATCCGTACGCCGGGGAAGCCGAAGCCCGCCGCGCGCCGGTAGAGCGGGATGCGGGTCTGCCGCTCGAGCGGCTCGGAGATCGCGTACTGGTTGTTCTGGCAGAAGAAGACCATCGGGGCGTGGAACACCCCGGCCCAGACGAACGACTCGTTGACCTCGCCCTGGCTGGTGGCGCCGTCGCCGAAGTAGGCGATGACCGCCTCGCCGTCCGGGCTGCCGGTCTTGCCGTCCATGGTGACGCCCATGGCGTAGCCGGTGGCGTGCAGCGTCTGCGAACCGATGACGATCGTGTAGCCGTTGAACTTGTATTTGTTCGCGTCCCAGCCGCCCTGGTCGACGCCGCGGAACAGGCCGAACGGCATGATCGGGTCGATACCGCGGGTGTAGAGCACGCCGTGCTCGCGGTAGGTGGGGAACGCCATGTCCTGAGGTCGCAGCGCGCGGCCCGAGCCGACCTGTGCCGCCTCCTGGCCCAGCAGGCTGGCCCAGATGCCCAGCTCGCCCTGCCGCTGCAGCGCGGTCGCCTCGGCGTCCAGGCGGCGGACCGTCACCAGGTCCCGGTAGAGCTCGCGGTACTCGTCGTCGGTGAAGTCGACCGAGTACGTCACGCCGTCCGCCGTGGTGGCGCTGTCGATGCGCTCACCGTCGGGCGTGAGCAGCTGAACGAAACCACCCGCCGGGGCGTCGGCCCCGACTTCGCTTTCGCCGTTCGCCATCCGTGTCTCCCTGTTTCATCTCTGTGGCCCACGGCGGGTGTTGCCCGTCCGCGCGGCTGACCGCTGGGGTTTGCCGCGCCTGGCCCGGGTGGGGCCTGCCGCGCGGCTGGCAGGCGGGAGTCGAAAGACCCCCGCCTGGGGAGTAACGACGACCACCGCCTCCCGCTGATGTACAGCCGGCGACGGCGGTGCCGTCGCCCCCATCCTCGCAGAGAACGTGAGTGGCGCCACAGGTCAGGTCGATCACAGATCCGAATTCTCAGTGGCGGCATCCGTGCCCACATTTGTCCTATTAAGCGGTTTTCGTGCGGTCACTTCCGTCTGAACGGGCACTTTTCACCGCTGCTCGGACGGCCATGCGTCGTTCACCTCGATAGCCGAGTCCGATCCAAGTCGATCTTTATGTGCAGGGGGTGCTGGCCGTGCCGGAGGAACCGGACGACGACGGGCTCGTCCCGCCGATCAAGGTGATGCGCAGGCGTTTGAACGGCGTCTACAGCGCGGAGCACGGGTTCGCCGGTACCACCCGCCGATATGTGCTGATCGTAGCGATGCTGGTGGGGCTGGCGTCATTGCCGACGCTGGCGGCGATCACCGCGGGGTCCAAGGAACTCGACGACAATCGCGGCCGGGCCATGGACGTGCCGTTCATTCCGCCGGCCTCGTCCGGGCCGGTGCGGGTCCCGCCATTCGCCTCGGCGGGCCCGGGCGCGCCGAGCCCGGACACGACGACATCCGGCGGGTCCACCTCGCCGGGACGGCGCGGCGTCGTGCGTGGCCACGCTCAGGAACAGAAGGCCAGGCCCAAGAAGTACGGGCAGAGCACGCGCCCTCGGGTTTCCGCGGCGGGGCACGGGCCGGTCGCCTCGCACCCGTCGAGTCCCGATTCGGGTGGCTCGTCCGGAGGATCCGGACCGTCGGCCGCCGGGTCCGCCGGGTCCGCCGGGTCCGCCGGGTCTGCCGGCCGGCCCGCCGGGCCGAAGCTGCCCAGGCCGGTGCCGGCGGAGTTCCGCCTCCCGCCGCTGCCGGCCGTGCCGGACGAGTCCCGGCAGATCCCGGTCTTTCACGAGGTGCCGGATCTCCCGGACGTGCCGGACGACCCGGCCGACAGCGACGACCCGGACGATTCCTCTGACGGCGGTGGCTCGAATGGTTCGTCCGACGGGGGCGACTCAGACGGCCCGTCGCACGACGGTGGCTCGGACGGTGACCGACCCGACCTGCCGCAGGCGTCGCCGGACCGTCCGCAGTGGTGCATGGACCGAACCGACTGCTCGGCCCGCCCGGCGCGGCACTGCGACGACTCCGCACCCCACGCCCACCGGGCGAAGCACCGCAAGCGCCGCGCCGCGACGGTCACCGTCCACTTCGACGACACCGCACGCGAGCAGCCGAAACAGGTCAGCAAGACCGTCATCATCCGGGTGGCGCAGGCCCCCCGGTCCGACTCCGCCGGAGGTCAGCAGTGACCGAACGCCCGCAGAACGTCCGACCCGCCCGTAGCGCGGAGCGGACCCACAACAGCCACCGGTATCAGTCGGCCGAGGGCGGCCAGACCGCGACGGCCGTCCGCGCCTACCGCGGCAGCCACCGAGCGGAACGCATGCACCGCGCGGACGACCGCAGCTCCAGGGTCGGCCGCCACCACGTCGATTCGCTGCCGCAGGACCACCAGAATCGCTGGTGAAAAGGCCCCTCACCCGGCGACGTGGAGGCTCGCCGGGTGAGGAGGGGCCGGGTCAGGAGTCGTCGGTGAGTCGGTGGCGGTTGGTCTCGATCCAGGCGTCGATGGCGTCCGTGTCGTTGGGGTCGACGCCCTCCGAGATCAGCTGGGCCACCGCCGCCGTCGCCGGGCTGCGCTTCTCGCCGGTGGCGTAGAGGCGGGCGAACTCCGGGATCATCTCCTCGACCACGGTGTCCGTCTGCTCCCAGGCCGCGGCCGGCAGCCCGCGCTTGCGGGTCGCGTAGGCCGACCAGGCGCGGGTCACCCGCGGCAGCATCGCGGCGTCGTCCATGTCCAGCACCGCGCGGCGGTGCACCCAGTCCAGCAGGAACAGGCCCGCGACGGCCGGGCTCCAGCGCAGCGGGTCCGGCTCCGGCAGGCTCGCCGCGTGGTCGAGGATCAGGCTCAGGCAGAAGTGCAGCGACGCCAGCTCGTCGTCGCCCGACACGTCGTTGAGGGTGAACCGGGCCGCCTCCGGCGAGGACAGGAAGTCGCGGAGCAGCCGCTCGCGATCCGGGCCGCTCAGCTCCGGCGGCTCCGCCAGGGCCGGCACCGTCGAGGCAGGCAGCAGCCCCAGCCGGGCCGTGGCCAGGGCCCGGTCCGTCGCCAGATTGCCGTCCGATGGCAGCTCACTGAGGCCGTCGGTGATCTCCAGGTGCTTGCTCACCTCGCCGCGCAGGCGCCCCGGGTCCTCCTCGCGGAACCAGGTCAGCTCGTCGGTCGCGCACATCTCGCGGACCTGGCCCAGCACGCGCTCGGCCGGCCCGCCGACGAAGATGTCCTTGGTGATGCCGATGTTGTGGTCGACGAGCGCCACCACGGCGTGCGCCGGGCCGCCGTCCTCCGGGTCGTCGTAGGCGAAGGTGACCAGGTAGGACGTCTGGTCGCCGTAGACGTCGCCGTACGCGTAGCAGCCGGTCGGGCGCACCCGGCCGAGCTGCTCCGTCCAGGCCGGCGCCTGCGTGCCGCGGCGAACCTCGGCCGCACCCGGAGCGTCCGGCACGAGCGCCGCGAAGACCTCACGGATCGTCGTCGCCGAGGCCGTGCGCCGCCGCGAGGTGGCGCTGAGGAACTGGCCGACGAACTCCCGGACCGCCGTGGCGCGGTCGGTGACCGCCACGGAGTAGACGCTGCCGAGGAGCGCGGTGCCCAGCATCTCGGCATCCAGCGCGCAGTCGAGCTTCGCCACGTCGCGGGCCGCGTGCAGGACCGCGTCGTATGGATTCTGGGGTGCCGCCATGCGGCCGAGCCTACCGGTAACGCAGGCCGCGGGCCCTATTCCGAACGGACGACCGTCAGCGCCTCGCGCGCCTGCGCATAACCGTTCAGCACCTCGCGTACCGGCGCGACCACGTACTCGCGGGCCACCTCGGTGACCGACACGCGCAGCCGCTGCTCGGCGCGCCGGCCCGCACGCTTGGCGCCCAGGTTGACGATCGGTACCAGCAGCAACGCCAGCAGCACGCCCAGCAGCAGGCCGCCGAGCAGCAGCAACGTCGGCATCGGCACCGCGCCGACCATCGGGTTGTCGAACTCCGGCAGGCCGAGGATGCGGACGGCGTAGCCGGCGATGAGCCAGAGCAGGCCGATCACCGCCGCGGCCGTGAACAGCCACTGCAGCACCCCGACCGCGGTCCACCAGATCGGCTTGCGGCTCATGCCCAGGTCGGTCCGGGCCACCGCCCGGTCCAGCGCGTCGGGCAGGTCGCCGAGCCGGGACCGGGCGGCCGCGTTCAGCGCGGGGGCCCAGACCTCGGGGATCGGCGCGGCCGCCCGCGCGGCCACGGCCCGCACGGACAGGCCGACCGCGGACTTCTGCGCCGCGTCGGCCTCCGGAAGGGAGGTACGCGAGACGGGCACGAGGTCGGTCGACGGCTTGGGCTTCTCGGTCGAGAGGTGCAGGCGCTTGAGCGGGTCCGGGCGCAGCTTGCGAAGGCCGCGGACCAGCGGCCAGCCGGTGCTGGCGACCGCCCGGTGCCGGTACGCGCCCGCGGTCGCCGACGCCACCGCCGGCACGCCCGCCGAGGCGGCGAGCGCCTCGCTGAGCTGCCGCACCGTCGCGCGGTCGACCTCGTCCTCCGCGGCCGGCGGCCCGATCGTCACCTCGAGCTGCTCGGCGACCTGGTCCAGGTCGCCGGCGAGCCGGCGCAGCGCCGACTGCCGCTCGGCGACCGTCTTCTCCAGGGCCGCGCGCAGCTCGGCGAGCATGCCGGGCTGCTTCGCGGAGGTCGCCATCGCCGGCACGTCGGTGAGGCCGTCCTCGGTGAGCAGCCGCCGCAGATCGGTGAGGACGATCTCCGTGTCGCCCGGCGAGAGCCGGTCCGCCTGGTTGAGCACCACGATCGTGATGTCGCTGTGCTGCTTGAACTGCCGCAGGTAGGCGTTGTGCAGGATCCGGTCGCCGTACTTCTGCGGGTCGACCACCCACACCACCTGGTCGACGAGGCCGAGCAGGCGGTCGACCTCGAGCCGGTGCCCGCGCTCGACCGAGTCGAAGTCGGGCAGGTCGAGCAGCACGAGCCCGCGCAGCGCGGCCTCGTCGTCGCCGTCGAGGGCGCTCTCCCGGATGTAGCGCTGCCGAGGCAGCACGCCGACCCAGTCGAGGAGTTTGTTCGCCGGCTCGAGCGGGCCCCAGACGCAGGCATGCGCGACGCCGGTCGTGGGCCGCCGCACGCCGACCGGCGAGAGTTTCAGCCGGGCGAGCGCGTTGAAGAGGCTGGACTTGCCGCTGCCGGTGCTGCCGGCGAGCGCGACGACCGTGTGGTCCTGTGACAGCGCGAGCCGGCTGCCGGCCCGCTCGACCAGCGTGTGTGCGGCGACCAGGTCATTGTCCGGCAGGTACGGGTCGGTCACCCGGAGGAAGCGCTGCAGGGCTTCGAGCCGCGCGACGAGTTGCTCGGGGTCCACCCGATCGTCGCGCGCCAGCGCGTGCTTCACCCGCTCGACGAGGCTCATGACGGCGTCCCGGTCAACGCGACTTCCTCCCTGGCACGCTCCACATCGGCCGCGGCCCGCCGGAGGGCGGCGCCCGGTTCCAGCTCCAGCCGCGCGGCCGCGGTGCGGTCGGTGTATCGGGCGGCCTCGGCCGCGAGCAGCTCGTCGACCCGGGCGAGAAGCTCCTCGCGGGCCCGGGCGGCCAGCAGGCGGATCGCCTGGTCGCCGAAGAGCGCCTCGAGCACCTTCTGCGCGGCGATCGTGGTGCCCGCGCCGACCGCCACCTCGGCACCGGTCGGTATGAAGGCGGTCGCGGTGAAGACGGCGACCATGACGGTCAGCCCGACCCCGTTCACCGCGTACGCGGTGCCGCGGGCCACGGCCCGCTTGTCCCCGGCCTCGCTGCGCACCAGGTCGAGCACGAACCGTTGCCAGTCGCGGACCGCGCGCTCGGCGCGCTGCGGCAGGTCGGCGGACGCCTTCTGCAGGTCCGGCTCCAGCAGCGCCGCCCCGGCCGGGTGCGCCTGCCAGGCCGAATAGGCCTGCTCCGCGGCGTCGGCCGCGACCCCGCGCAGCAGGGTGATCAGCTGGGTCTCCAGGGCCGACTGCAGGTTGCGCCCGGGCGCCGGGCGGCCGGTGACCGCCGCGACGACCTTGTCGCGCAACTGGCCGACCCGCGACTCCAGCATCCGGAGGAACTCGCCGGTGCCGATGAACTCCTGCCAGCGGGCCAGCACCTCGCCGCGGAGCAGGCGCCCGTCCTGCAGGCCGGCCTCGATCGTGCGGCGGCCGGTGCGGTAGGCGGCGGTCACCCGCTCGTCCAGGGCCGTCGCCGCGACCGTCTGCTCGTCCGCGGCCTCAGCGAGCCCGGTGACGGCCGGGCCCAGCGCGGCCAGCGCGCCGTCGAGCGTCTGCTTGACGACTGCCGCGCGCGCGTCGGCGTCGGCCGCGAGCTGCGCGAACCAGTCGCCCAGCGGCCGCATCGCGACCTCCGGGAGCAGGCCGTTGCCGTCCAGCGTGGATTCCGGCAGCACGAACAGCGGCGCGGCGCCCATGTCGCGGTCGGCCAGCATCTCGCCGAGGTGGGCGGAGACCTCGCCGGCGGCCTCGGGCGGGACCCGGTCCAGCACCAGCGCGACCACCGTGCCGCGCAGCCGCGCGGTGGTCAGCAGCTCCCACGGCACGGCGTCCGCGTAACGCGCGGCGGTCGTGACGAACAACCACAGGTCGGCCGCGGCGAGCAACTGCGCGGCAAGCTGCCGGTTGCCCTCGACGACCGAGTCGATGTCCGGAGCGTCGAGGAAGGCCAGGCCGGGGCCGAGCGCGGGCGCGGAGACCAGTTGCAGCGTCCGCGGATCCGAGGAGCCCTCCGCCGTGCGCGTCAGGCCCGGCAGGAGCCGGCCCTGCCGGAACCACTGCGAGTCGGACGGGTGGCTGACCAGAACCGGCGAACGGGTCGTCGGGCGCAGCACGCCGGCGGTGCTGACGGGCGCCCGGACGAGGCTGTTGACCAGGGTGGACTTGCCCGCGCCGGTGGAGCCGCCGACGACGACCAGCAGCGGCGCGTCGAGCCGGGCGAGGCGCGGCAGCAGGTAGTCGTCCAACTGCGACACCAGGGCGGTGCCGATCCGCCCGGCCTCGTCGGCCGAGGGCATGACCAGCGGGTAGGTGGCGCCGCCGATCGTCGCGCGCAGCCGGGAGAGCGCGTTGGCGAGCTCGCCGACGGCCGCCGGCGGCTCGACCGGAAGGTCCGGCGCGGGGGCCGGGTCGGAATCCGCGTCAATCGTGTCTGCGGGCATCGGATCATCGACGGGCTTCGTTTCATCGGCCGCGGGACCGTCGCCCGGCCCGCCCGCCTCCGGCGCCGCGGCGGCGTCCTGCGGCCGGCCCTCGCCCTCGATGACCGACTCTTCCGGGGCGTCCACCCCGGCGGGCCGTTTCGACTGGGTCGTCACGACGTTTCCCGTGGTGGAGGCCGTGGCCGGCGGCCATTGCGGCTTCGGTGGAGCGGCGTCGGCCGGCTCCTGAGCCGTGCTCGTCTCCGGCTGCTCGGCCCCGGTGGATGGGCCTGCGGCTTCGGAGGCTGTCGGTGCATGAGATGGTTTGTCTGATTTTGTGCGGGCGGGACTCGTCGGAGCGCCGTTCGCCTGGGCTTTTGTGGGGGGCGGGTCGGCTACGGCGGGAGTGGCCGACGGACCGACCGCGTCACCGTGCGTCGTCACGGGTAAAGCGTGCCCGATCTATGCATCGCAGACAACAGGTACCCCACGGCCGTGACCGGACAGGTACCTCCCGACCGTGACTTGCGCCGCCCCGACTCAACTTTGACTTGCGGATGTGCGATGCCGTGGCATCATTGAGCCCGGTCCACTCAACTTGAAGACCCCAGACACTCGAAGATTTTGGCAAGAAGCGAGGAAGCGAACATGGCACGAGCGGTCGGCATCGACCTCGGCACCACGAACTCCTGCGTCAGCGTTCTGGAGGGCGGTGAGCCCTCCGTCGTCGCGAACGCCGAGGGTTCCCGGACGACGCCGTCCATCGTCGCGTTCGCGCGAAACGGCGAGGTCCTCGTCGGCGAGGTCGCCAAGCGTCAGGCGGTTACCAACCCCGACCGGACGATCCGTTCGGTCAAGCGCGAGGTCGGCACGAACTGGTCCGTCGACATCGACGGTAAGAAGTACACCCCGCAGGAGATCTCGGCGCGGGTCCTCATGAAGCTCAAGCGCGACTCCGAGGCCTACCTCGGCGAGTCGGTCACGGACGCGGTCATCACCGTCCCGGCCTACTTCAACGACGCGCAGCGCCAGGCCACCAAGGAGGCCGGCGAGATCGCGGGCTTCAACGTCCTGCGCATCGTCAACGAGCCCACCGCCGCCGCCCTCGCGTACGGCCTGGACAAGGGCTCCAAGGAGCAGACCGTACTGGTCTTCGACCTCGGCGGCGGCACCTTCGACGTCTCCCTGCTCGAGCTCGGCGAGGGCGTCATCGAGGTCAAGGCGACCTCCGGCGACAACCACCTCGGCGGCGACGACTGGGACCAGCGGGTCATCGACCACCTGGTCAAGACGTTCCGCGGCGAGCACGGCATCGACCTGGGCAACGACAAGATGGCGCTGCAGCGTCTGCGCGAGGCCGCCGAGAAGGCCAAGATCGAGCTGTCGGCCGCGTCGACCACCAGCATCAACCTGCCCTACATCACGGCCGGCCCGGCCGGCCCGCTGCACCTCGACATGAACCTGAGCCGTTCCGAGTTCCAGCGCATGACGCAGGACCTGCTGGACCGCTGCAAGGGCCCGTTCGAGCAGGCCATCAAGGACGCCAACATCAAGGTCGCCGACGTCGACCACGTCATCCTGGTCGGCGGCTCGACCCGGATGCCCGCCGTCTCCGAGCTGGTCAAGTCGATGACCGGCCGCGACCCGAACAAGGGCGTCAACCCGGACGAGGTCGTCGCCGTCGGCGCCGCCCTGCAGGCCGGCGTGCTCAAGGGTGAGGTCAAGGACGTCCTGCTGCTCGACGTGACCCCGCTGTCGCTGGGCATCGAGACCAAGGGCGGCATCTTCACCAAGCTCATCGAGCGCAACACCACGATCCCGACCAAGCGCTCCGAGGTCTTCACCACGGCCGACGACAACCAGCCGTCCGTGCTGATCCAGGTCTTCCAGGGCGAGCGCGAGATCGCGGCCTACAACAAGAAGCTCGGCACCTTCGAGCTGACCGGCCTGCCGCCGGCGCCGCGCAACGTGCCCCAGATCGAGGTCACCTTCGACATCGACGCCAACGGCATCGTGCACGTCGCCGCGAAGGACATGGGCACCGGCAAGGAGCAGAAGATGACGATCACCGGCGGCTCCGCGCTGCCGAAGGACGACATCGAGCGCATGATGCGCGACGCCCAGGACCACGCCGACGAGGACAAGCAGCGCAAGGACGACGCGGAGACCCGCAACCTGGCCGAGCAGCTGCAGTGGCAGACCGAGAAGTTCCTCGCCGAGAGCGGCGACAAGCTGCCCGAGGAGAGCAAGGGCCAGATCAGCGAGGCGCTGGGCGACCTGCGCGGCGCGCTGGGCGGCAGCGACATCGAA
Source organism: Actinoplanes sp. NPDC026623 (assembly GCF_040638275.1). Taxonomy (NCBI): domain Bacteria; kingdom Bacillati; phylum Actinomycetota; class Actinomycetes; order Micromonosporales; family Micromonosporaceae; genus Actinoplanes; species Actinoplanes sp. NPDC026623. The sequence goes on from NZ_JBEZXZ010000039.1 coordinate 13,646, forward strand.
AAGATCAAGACGGCGCACGAGAAGCTGGCGTCGGTCTCCCAGCAGGCCGGTTCCCTGCTCTACGCGCAGCAGAACCAGGACGGCACGCAGGACGCGCCGGGTCCCGACGGCACGCAGGGCGCGCCCGGTGGCGCCGGCGCGAGCGCGGGCCCGTCTGGCGGTGGCGCTGACGACGTCGTGGACGCCGAGATCGTCGAGGACGACAAGAAGTGAGCCGCTCGGACGACGAGAACGACGGTCAGGGCACCGAGCGCGTCGTCATCCGGGACCGGCGCAAGATCGACGTGAAGGGTAAGGGCACCACGGTGGCCAAGGAGTCCGACGAGGCAGCCGCCGGCGGCGCGCACCGCGCCGCCGAGGAGCCGGAGGAGGAAGTGGCGATCGCCGTGACCGCCCTCGGCGCCGAACTGGCGGCGTTGCGTACCGAACTCGACGAGCGGACCCGTGACCTGCAGCGGGTCACGGCCGAGTACGCCAACTACCGCAAGCGGGTCGACCGCGACCGGAGCGCGGCGGCCGAGCTCACCACGGGCGCGGTGCTCACCGCGCTGCTGCCGGTGCTGGACGACGTCGACCGGGCCCGCGAGCACGGCGACCTGGTCGGCCCGTTCGCCACCGTGGCCGAGGCGCTCGGCGCCTCGGTCGGCAAGCTCGGGCTCGTGGCGTTCGGGGAGAAGGGCGACCCGTTCGACCCGACCCGCCACGAGGCGGTCGCGCACCTGACGTCCGCGGACGTCTCCGAGCCGACCTGCGTCGAGGTCATGCGCCGCGGTTACCTCCTGGGCGAGCGGCTGCTGCGGCCCGCCCTGGTCGCGGTCGCCGATCCGGCGTGACGATCACCAGTCCCGCCCACCGTGAGGTGGGCGGGACCCCGTCATATCCGTTGGAGGAGGTGGACTAGATGAGTTCGAAGGACTGGCTGGAGAAGGACTTCTACGCCGTTCTCGGGGTGGGCAAGTCCGCCTCCGCCGACGAGATCAAAAAGGCTTACCGGAAGCTGGCCCGGGCCAATCACCCCGACCACAACCCCGGCAACACCGACGCCGAGGACCGGTTCAAGGCCGCGTCCGAGGCCTACGACGTGCTCTCCGACGACAAGAAGCGCAAAGAGTACGACGAGATGCGCTCCCTGTTCGGCTCGGGCGCGTTCCGCCGCGGCGCCCGCGCCGGCGGCTCCCAGTTCGACCCGTCAGACCTGTTCGGCGGGGGCTTCAGCGGGGCCGGTCAACCCGGCGGGGCCGGTGACCGCCGGTTCGGCGGCGCGGGCTTCTCCGACATCTTCAGCTCCATCTTCTCCGGCGGCGGCGCCGGCGGGCCGGGGCCGGGCGGACGCCGGGGACCCCAGCGCGGCCGGGACGTCGAGGCCGAGGTCACGCTCGACTTCGGGCACGCGGTCACGGGCACGACCCTGCCGCTGACGCTTCGCTCGCCGGGCGTCTGCGACACCTGCCACGGCAACGGCGCCAAGCCCGGCACGGTGCCGCGGACCTGTCCGCAGTGTCACGGCTCCGGGCTGATCTCCCGCAACCAGGGCTCGTTCAGCTTCTCCGAGCCGTGCCGCGAGTGCCAGGGCGCGGGCAGCATCGTCGAGCACAAGTGCCCCGAGTGCCGGGGCACGGGCGGGGTCACCAAGAACCGCACGATCAACGTCCGGTTCCCCGCCGGCGTCGCCGACGGCCAGCGGATCCGGCTCAGCGGCCGGGGCGAGCCCGGCGACAAGGGCGGCCCCGCCGGCGACCTGTACGTGCAGGTCAAGGTCAGGCCGGACGAGCTGTTCGGTCGCAACGGCGACGACATCACGCTGACCGTGCCGATCACGTTCGCGGAGGCGGTGCTCGGCACCGACCTGCGAGTTCCCACCATGGACAGCCCGGTCACGCTGCGGGTGCCGCCCGGCACGCCGAGCGGCCGCACGCTGCGGGCGCGCGGAAAGGGTGTCCAGCGCCGCGACGGCCAGGTCGGCGATCTGCTGGTCACCGTCGAGGTGCAGGTACCCGCGGTCGCCTCGGTGAGCACCGAGGCCCGCGACGCATTGGAACAGTTCGCCAAGCTCACGCCCAACGCCGAGCGGGAGCGCATCGAGGCCCGGCTGCGCCGCGGCTGACTCAGGACCTGTCAGGAGGTGGCACATGTATGAAGAGATCAGCATCTCGGTGGAGCAGGCCTCCGACGCGAAGGTCTTGATCATTTCCGTCGCCGCGCGGCTGGCCGGGATGCATCCGCAGACCCTGCGCCAGTACGACCGGCTCGGCCTGGTGCAGGCGGGCCGGGCCGGGGGCGGCGGACGGCGCTACAGCGAACGCGACGTCGCGCTGCTGCGCGAGGTGCAGCGGCTGAGCCAGGCGGACGGTGTCAACCTGGCCGGCATCAAGCGGATCATCGGGCTCGAGCAGCTCGTGGGCGAGTTGCAGGAACGCGTTGCCGAGCTGGAACAGCAGCTCGGCAACGCGTATCAGCAGATCGCACAGCTTGAGGCGATGCGCGCCTATCCGGGCCGTGACCTGGTCCGGCAGGAGCGTCCGTCGACGGCCCTGGTGGTGTGGCGCCCCCGTCGCCCCGGGGACAGGTAGGAGCGCCGGGACTCAGCGCCGGCCGAAGGCGGCGAGGCGGCGCGGGTGGCGTACCAGGCCGCCCTCGATCCAGTCCTCGTAGTCGAACAGCTCGGGCCGGGTCATCAGCGCCCGGCAGTTGTGCGCCCACATCTGCATCGGCTCGTCGCCGACCTCTTCCGCGCGCTCCACGTACTTCTTCATGCGGCGCTTGCGCTGCTTCGACGCGTTCGGCCGGATGCCGTCCGCGGCGTAGATGTACATGCAGTGCAGTGCGAACCGGCGGGCCGGGCACTGCCGGTCCATCGCCAGCTCGTAGAGGGTCGGCGCGAGCATGTCGCCGGCGATGAGCAGGTCCCAGTCGGACGGCATCGCGTCCAGCGGAACGGCCTCGGGGTGGTATGCCCAGGCCTGCAGCTCCTCCGGTCGCGGATCGACCGGGTTGGCGAAACCGAAGAAAGTCGACTCACTCACGGTCACGACGCCGCCTCGTTTAGCTCACTCATGCCGCCGTCCTCCCCGGCAGAGGGCCTTGCTGTCCCGCCGGGAAGGCATCCCTGCAGCCGGCGAGTCGCTGGTCACCCGATAACACGTTGTTGTTGCGGCGACACGTTAGCGCGCCGTGTGTGGGTAACGGAAGTCTCAGGAGATCACTTTCGGATACTAATCAGTAGCAGTACGCTGCCCGGTCGCCGAGCAGGTCAATCGGCGGCGGGAACAGGTCCGACAGGCCGGCGTACGGCCATGCGTTTGCGGACTATGGCCTTGAACCAGGCGTAGTCGGACAAACGCGCAAGCATCGGGCCGGTGACGACGGTGATCAGGACGTACGCCGTCGCGAGCGGCGCCAGGCCGGGCTCGACCCCGGAGGCGACGGCCAGCCCGGCGATGACGATCGAGAACTCGCCGCGGGGCATCAGGGCGAGCCCGGCGCGGATCTGGCCGGGCAGCGCGATGCCGCCGCGCCGGGCGGCGAACACGCCCGTCAGGACCTTCGTCAGCATGGAGATCACGGCGAGCCCGAGGGCCGGCAGGATCACCGGCGGAATCGCGGCCGGGTCCGTGGAGAGGCCGAAGAAGAGGAAGAACACCGCGGCGAACAGGTCTCGCAGCGGCGTCAGGATCTGGGTCGCGTTGTGTGCCACCGGGCCGGAGAGCGCGATGCCGACGAGGAAGGCGCCCACGGCGGCGGACACCTGCAGCTGGGCCGCGACGCCGGCCACGAAGAGGGTCAGGCCCAGCACGCTGAGCAGCAGCGCCTCGGGGTCCTTCACCGAGATGAAGCTCGAGATGGCGTGGCCGTACCGGATCGCGACGACCAGCACCGCGATCACCGTGAGCACCGCGACGGAGAGCGCCTTCACCCCGCCGAGCAGGCCGACGCCGGCCAGCACGGCGGTGACCACCGGCAGGTAGAAGGCCATCGCCAGGTCCTCGATGACCAGAATCGAGAGGATCACCGGGGTCTCGCGGTTACCGAGCCGGCCCAGGTCGCCGAGCACCTTGGCGATCACGCCGGACGAGGAGACCCAGGTGATGCCGGCCAGCACCAGCGCCGCCTCCCAGCCCCAGCCGAGCAGCAACGCGAAGCCGGCCCCGGGCAGGGCGTTGAACAGCGCGTCGATCAGGCCGGCCGGCGCGGCCGAGCGCAGGTTGCCGACCAGCTCGTTCGCCGAATACTCCAGGCCCAGCATGACCAGCAGCAGGATGACGCCGATCTCCGCGCCGACCTCGATGAACTCCTTGCTGGCGAGGAGCGGGTTCAGGCCGCCGTGGCCGAAGGCGAGCCCGGCCAGCAGGTAGAGCGGGATCGGCGAGAGGCCGAAGCGGCGGCCGATGCGGCCGAGCATGCCGAGCGCGAACAGCACCGCGCCGACCTCGATGAGCAGGACCGTGGTGCTGTGCACCGGCGGCGCCTCAGTCGCCGGTGTCGCCGGCCAGGATGGCGGTGACGCCGTCCAGGCCGTCGCGGGTTCCGACGGCGACGACCACGTCGTTCGCCTCGAACTGGAAGGCCGGGCCGGGTGAGGCGATCACCTCGCGGTCCCGCAGGACCGCGACGATGGAGGCGCTGGTGCGGGTGCGGGCGCGGGTGTCGCCCAGGCGGCGGCCGACGAACGGCGATCCGGCCGGCAGGGCGACCTGCTCGGTGAGCAGCCCGGCTGCCTGCTCCCGCAGGCCGGAAAGCTGGCCGAGCATGAGGGAGGCGCCGAGCACGTCGGCGAGCGCCTCCGCCTCGTCGTCGGTGAGGGGGATCGACGCCAGGCAGGCGTCGGGATCCTCCACGTCGTAGAGCACCAGATCGCGCCGGCCGTTGCGGTGTGAGACCACCCCGACGGTGCGGCCGGACGAGGTGATCAGGTCATGACGGACACCGATGCCCGGAAGCGGTGTTTGCTCTACCCGTACGCGCACGCGACCAACGGTAGCGGATGTGTCATGCATGTCGCGGCGGACGCTCATTACGTACGACGATCAGGAGCAGCAGGCCCGCCGCGCACAACGCCGCGCAGAACCAGTACGCCAGCCGGTAGTCGAAGCGCTGAGCCACCCCGAAGAGCGGCCCGGCCAGCATCGCGCCCAGCGGAAACGCGTTGCTGAACAGCGTCGTGGCCCGTCCGGGGTGCCCCGGCAGCATGTTCTGCACATAGGAGATGCCCAGCCCGGTGATCGCGGCGATGAACAGGGCGTTGAGCACCTGGCCGGCGATCAGCATCCAGAGGCCGGTGGCCACTGCGGCCAGGGCGTAGTAGGCGACGCCGCAGGCCGCACCCGTGAAGAGCAGCCGCCGCAGCGGCAGCCGGACGGCGAGCAGGCCGAGCCCGAGCATCAGCGGGATCTCGAGGGCGGCGCAGAGCCCGAGCAGCAGCCCGGCGTCGCCGACGTCGCCGTGCAACTCGGCCTCGATGAACAGCGGCAGCGACTGCACCGCCAGCGTCAGCGGGGTCTGCAACAGGGTGAACGCGACCGCGGTCAGCCACAGCGTCCAGCGTCCGGCGGTGACCCGGTCGTCGACGGGATCGTCGCCGGCGCGGGGCGCCGGGGCCGGCACCTCGTCGAGCCAGTAGATCGCGACCAGGGCGGCGAGCCCGTACATCAGCGCGGCGGTGCCGTAGACCCAGACGAAGCCGCCCGCGCCGAGCAGCAGTGCGGCCAGCGGCGGACCCGCGACCCAGGCCAGGGAGAACACCGTCCGCAGCGCGCTGATCCCGATCGGGGCGCGCGCCGGGTCGTCGCGCTCGAGCACCTGCCGGGCGTACGCGAAGGATTGCGGGAAGAGTGAGCCGGCGACCGCGAAGGCGGTGACCGCGAGGGCGAGCAGCACCCAGTAGTCGCGGACCACCGCGGTCACGCCGGTGCCGATCAGGCCGGCCGCCGCGCCGCCGATCAGCAGCGCGCGCCGGATGGGCCGCCGGTCGGAGAGCCGGCCGATCAGCGAGGAGGCGAGCACCCCGGCGAGCGGCGCGACGATCAGGAAGACCGTGATCTCGATCGGGCCGGCGTCCACCTCCGTGCTGAGGAACAGCGACATGAAGGGGTTGAACAGGGCGACGGAGACGCCGACGGCGAGGAAGAGAAGGCCGAGCGGGAGCAGGGCGCGACCGAGACGCGACGCCGTCCGAGCCGAGGACTGCTGGGTCACCGCCGCCACGCTACGGCTCGCGGGACGCGTTGCACATGGTGACTCCCGTTACGGTCGAGGTGGCCCGCGGGAGGGCGCGGCGTCCGGGTCGCCGACCTAGAGTTGAGTGGAATAGGCTCAAGTCTCGGATTGCTGGACTACTGGGGAAGAAGATCCGTTTCCAGGGGAGCTCATGAACACCGAACGCCTGACCACCAAGAGCCGCGACGTCATCACCGGGGCCGTCGCCGACGCGAACCAGCGCGGCCACGCCACCGTCGAGCCGTGGCACCTGCTCCTTTCGCTGCTCGACACCGGCGGCTCCACCGCGGCGGCCCTTTTGCGCGCGGTCGGCGCCAATCCGGCGGACGTGCGCCGCGCGGCCGTACGCGCGGTCGAGCAGCAGCCCTCCGCCCGCGGGGCGAGCACCGCCGAGCCCAGCCTGTCGCGGGAGTTCGTCAACGCCATCGGCGAGGCCGAGCTGATCGCCAAGCCGCTGGGCGACGAGTACGTCTCCACCGAGCACCTGCTGGCCGGCCTGGCCCGCGTCGGCGGCGCGGTCGGCAAGGCGCTGCGCGACGTCGGCGCCACCGAGGAGACGCTGGTCGCGGCGTTCCCCTCGGTCCGTGGGGGCGACCGCCGGGTCACCACGGCCGAGCCCGAGCAGACCTACAAGGCGCTCGAGAAGTACAGCGTCGACCTGACCGCGCTGGCCCGCGACGGCAAGATCGACCCGGTGATCGGGCGCGACGCCGAGATCCGTCGCGTGGTGCAGGTGCTGTCGCGGCGTACCAAGAACAACCCGGTGCTGATCGGTGAGCCCGGGGTCGGCAAGACCGCGATCGTCGAGGGCCTGGCCCAGCGCATCGTGGCGGGCGACGTCCCCGAGACGCTGCGCGACAAGAAGCTGGTCTCGCTCGACCTCGGCGCGATGGTCGCCGGCGCGCAGTACCGGGGCCAGTTCGAGGAGCGGCTCAAGAGCGTGCTCGAGGAGATCCGCAACTCCAACGGCCAGGTCGTGACCTTCCTCGACGAGTTGCACACCGTCGTCGGCGCGGGCAAGGGCGAGGGCTCGATGGACGCCGGCAACATGCTCAAGCCGATGCTGGCCCGCGGTGAGCTGCGGATGGTCGGCGCGACCACCCTGGACGAGTACCGCGAGCACATCGAGAAGGACCCCGCGCTCGAGCGGCGCTTCCAGCCCGTGGTCGTCGGCGAGCCGACCGTCGAGGACACCATCGGCATCCTGCGCGGGCTCAAGGGCCGTTACGAGGCGCACCACCGGGTGCAGATCACCGACGCCGCGCTGGTCGCGGCGGCGGCCCTTTCCGACCGCTACATCAGCGACCGGTTCCTGCCCGACAAGGCCATCGACCTGATCGACGAGGCGGCCTCGCGGCTGCGCATGGAGATCGACTCCCGGCCGGTCGAGCTGGACCAGTTGCAGCGCCAGGTCGACCGGATGCGCGTCGAGAAGCTCGCCCTGGCGAAGGAGACCGACCCCGCGTCGATCACCCGGCTGCAGCGGCTGGAGCGCGACCTCGCCGACCGCGAGGAGGAACTGACCGCGCTGAACGCCCGCTGGGAGCGCGAGCGCAGCGGCCTGAACCGGGTCGGCGAGCTGAAGAAGCGGCTCGACGAGGCGCAGGCCGATCTGGAGCGGGCGCAGCGCGACGCCGAGTGGGAGAAGGCATCCCGCCTGCAGTACCAGGAGATACCGGCGCTGATGGGCGAGATCGAGGACGCCTCGGCCGCCGAGGAGGAGAAGACCGAGCCGCCGATGGTCAAGGAGGAGGTGGCCGCGGACGACATCGCCGAGGTCATCGCCTCGTGGACGGGCATCCCGGCCGGCCGGATGATGGAGGGCGAGACCGCCAAGCTGCTGCGCATGGAGGAGTCGCTGCAGGCCAAGGTGGTCGGCCAGGCCGAGGCCGTCGCGGCGGTCTCGGGCGCCGTACGCCGGGCCCGGGCGGGTGTGGCCGACCCGGACCGCCCGACCGGCAGCTTCCTGTTCCTGGGCCCCACCGGCGTCGGCAAGACCGAGCTCGCCAAGGCCCTCGCGGGCTTCCTGTTCGACGACGAACGCGCCATGGTCCGCATCGACATGAGCGAGTACGGCGAGAAGCACTCCGTCGCCCGGCTGCTGGGCGCCCCGCCCGGCTACGTCGGCTACGAGGAGGGCGGGCAGCTCACCGAGGCGGTGCGGCGGCGGCCCTACTCGGTGGTGCTGCTCGACGAGGTCGAGAAGGCGCATCCGGACGTCTTCGACACGCTGTTGCAGGTGCTCGACGACGGGCGGCTCACGGACGGCCAGGGCCGCACGGTCGACTTCCGCAACGCGATCCTGGTGCTCACCTCGAACCTGGGGTCGTCGGTCATCTCCGACTTCACCCTCGGCGCCGAGGAGCGGCGCGAGGAGGTCATGGCGGCGGTGCGGGCGCACTTCAAGCCGGAGTTCCTCAACCGGCTCGACGACATCGTGGTGTTCCAGGCGCTGACCGCTCAGGACCTGGCGGCCATCGTGGACATCCAGCTCGGCCGGCTGCGTACCCGGCTCGCCGACCGGCGGCTCAGCCTCGAGGTCTCCGACGCCGCGGTGTTGTGGCTGGGCGAGCGGGGCTACGACCCGATCTACGGCGCCCGGCCGCTGCGCCGGCTGGTGCAGTCGTCGATCGGCGACTCGCTGGCGAAGGCGCTGCTCGCGGGCGAGATCGTCGACGGCGACACCGTCGTGGTGGACCTGAACGACGCGAAGGACGGGCTCTCGGTCCATTCCTGAGAAGCGGAGGGGCCCCGGGTGACCGGGGCCCCTCCGTCGCGTCCTAGCTCGCCTGGGCGTCTCGCTGCCGGTAGGCGTGTGTCATGAGGATGTCCGTGAAGGCGTGCTCGCCCTCCTCGGACCAGATCCTGATCCCGTCGCGGTGCAACTGGTAACGAACGTCGGTGTAGCTGGTTCTGGTGTCGTCGTGGTGCACGACGGTCAGGGTGTCTGCGTGCGGCATGGGACTCACCGGTCCTTGTCGAGTCTGTGCGGCCGCGGACTGGTCACGCGGCCGGCGTAATCGGGAGGGAGCCCGTATCCGGTCTGCCTGGGCCCCGGCTGTCTCTGAGCGGGGGCGGCGACGCGGCCGGGCAGGGGGCGCCGCCGGAGCTCTCTGCTGCCTGCGGCGCGCCACGAGATGGAAGTGTAGGGCGGTCGATCGACTCTGTCGCCCCCCTGAATGAGCGACATATATCGTCCGATTTAGTGCTACATCGGGCGATGTTGCCATACGGCCCGGCTCGGCGCCGGTTGGTCGACGGATATGGCGCGCGACCGATACCGTTAGTGGATCTAGGAGGGAACGCCGTGTCTGATCCGATGTACCCGGGAGTGTCAGCGCCGAGATCGCGCCCGTCGGTGGTGACGATCTCGTCCTATCTGCTCTACCTCAGTTCGGCCGTGTCGGTGATCGGGGCGGTGCTGTCCCTGACCACGATCGGGACCACCAGAGACGTCTACGCCGAGATGTACGAGGGCACCGCGAACGCCGGCCTGGAGAGCGTGATCACCGGGGTCGCCGTCGTCACCACGGTGATCAGCATCGCGTTCGCCGCGGCCCTGGCGGTTCTCGCGATCTTCGACGGCCGTGGCAAGCAGGGCGCGCGGATCACCACCTGGGTGGTCGGCGGCATCTACCTCTGTTGCAACGGCGTCGGCCTGCTCGGCAACGCCGTGAGCGGCGGCCTGGCGGGCATGGAGACCAACGGCAACGCGGGGCCCAGCCCCAAGGAGCTCGAGACGCGGCTCTCCGAGGCGTTGCCGAGCTGGTACAAGCCGACCGAGACGCTGCTGACCGTTGTCATCGTGCTCGCGCTGCTGGGCGCCGTGATCCTGCTGGCGCTGCCGGCGTCGAACGCGTATTTCCGCAAGGCGGCCGCCACCTGGAACCCGCTCGACCACCCGGGATATCCGGCACACCAGCCGCCGTACCCGGGCCAGCCGCAGTATCCGGGTCAGCCGCAGTATCCGGGCCAGCCGTCCTACCCGGCCTATCCGGGCGGGGAGACCACCCCGCCCGCATCCGTCCCGCCGGCCCCCGGGCCGGCCGCGGGAGAGTCTCCGGGTGCCACGCCGGACCCGGCCTCGCCCAGCGATCCGTGGAGCGCACCGCCGCCCCCGCCGCCCGGTGAGGACCGGCCGGGCCGCTCGCCGACCGATCCCGCCTGAACCCCGCTCGTCGTGCGCCGCCGGCTCGCCCCGGCGGCGCGCTGCGTGTCCGGGTAGGTTCGTCCGCAACGGATCACCGGGAGACGTCCATGTCGTACGCAATGCAGCCGCCGGTCGCGCAGGCGGCACCCGCGGTTACGCCACGCCGGCCCGTGCCGGTGGTGGCCGCGTCCATCCTGCTGATGGTGATGGCGGTGGCCGGGCTCGCGTACGCGATCGCCGCGATCGCGATCGCGCCCGGCACGATCGACCGGTTCCGCGCCGCGGCCGGCGGTTCGGACGGTGTGGACGTCGACGGCCTGGCCGGCGTCGTCTGGATCATGGCCGCGGTGGGTGCGGTGCTCGCCGTGATCCTCTTCGCGGTCTGCGTCGTGCTGGCGCTCGGGCTGCTGCGGGGCAGCAACACCGCCCGGATCGCCACCTGGGTGACCGCCGGCCTCGGCCTGCTCGCCGGCTGCACCTCGACGCTCGTCATGGCCGTCCAGTTCGGCGACGACGCGACCCAGGGCACGCTGGGGGCCGCGCTGGCCGAGGCCTACCCGGGGTCCTGGGTCGGGCTCAACGTCTCCCTGAGCGTCGCGCAGATGGCCGGGTACCTGGTCGTCAGCCTGCTGCTGCTGGCCGCGCCCGGCACGTACTTCGGGCGGGCGCCGAAGCCGCTGCCGCCGGACCCCTTCGCCGCGCCGTCCGCCGCCGGCTATCCGGGCGTGCCGCCGGGCTACGGCCCGCAGGCCGTGGGCGGCTTCGCGGCGCCGCCAGCCGGGGGCTACGGATCGCCGTACCCCCCGCCCGCCGGGGACGGGTCGTCGCCGTACGCCCCGCCCGCCGACGGCCAGGCATCGCCGTACGCCCCGCCGGCCGGGGGCTACGGATCGCCGTACCCATCGCCCCCGCCGGCCGTCGAGCGGCCGCAACCGGGCCCGGACGATGAGTACTGGTCGCGTCCGTCCAACTGACGGGCTACATCCATCGACCGACGTGGGTCACCCGAACGGGTAACGTTGTGCGCCGAGGATGTGCCCGATTTCGCTGTCTGGCCGTTTTCGGTTCACCGCTCGGTGAGTGTTTTTCGCTGGACGGGCAGACGTGTGACGATGACAACGGTGTCGGTGCGTCATCGTTCGATGACCGTCGTTGTCTGCCGACCCCCGCCCGACCCCGTCAAAAGGTGCTTTGAGCTGCGTCTATGCCTGTTCGAAAGGGTGGGTGACGGCCGCTTCAGTTAACAACATTTCCTGTACCGGCGAGGCAATGCCCTGGGTCAATAGTTCCTTTCCGCCCTGGCGGGGCAGAACGTTCCAGTTTTCCGTCACGACGTACGCTCGATGTCATGGAAGCCCGCCACGACCTGCGTAAATTCATCGCTGAATTGCCCGTCGCGTAGCGTTGTGTCGTGCTTTCATCGGGTCGTGAAGTTGACTGTGACCTCGACCCAAACCGTGTGACGGTGCAGTACACGGCACCTTCCGACGACCGGGCGGACGTCGGACGGTCACCGTCCTGATCGTGAATCGACAATGTGGGGCGTCTCACTCCGGGGGCGGGGATCGAGAGCTCGACGGCGATGAGCAGCGACCAGACGGCGGCTGAGGCGTTGCAGGAGGCAGAGACCGAAGTCGGTGTCGCGGGAATGGTCGATCGGAGTGCGGACGCTGCCGTGCGGGGTGCCGGACAGACGTACCGATCGGCCTACCGTTCGATCGATCTCGGCCTTACGGCCTGAAAGTTAGCCGGTTCGTTCCTGCGCACATGCAGGAGAATCGATGCAGTTGGTGGAAGGATGGAGATCGTGGGAACTGCGTTGGCGGAAATGACAATGCCTCAGATCTCGCCGCTTGCCGGCGAGCCAATTGAAAAAGCGGATGCTGAGCGACTGGCGGGGGTGCTGAAGGCACTCGCCGACCCGGCTCGGCTTCGACTGCTCAGCCTCATCCAGTCCGCTACGGACGGCGAAGCGTGCGTCTGCGACCTGACTGCCCCGCTGGGGCTGTCGCAGCCGACCGTGAGCCATCACCTGCGGATTCTGACGGAGGCGGGCCTGCTCGAGCGCGAGAAGCGCGGCGTGTGGGCTTACTACCGGCTGGTCCCGTCCGCGATCGCTACCATCGCGGATCTTCTCACCCCGCCACGCAAGCGGGCCACGAAGAAGGCCCGCTGAAATAGACCCGACAAAGCCTGGCGTCACCGTTGATTGGGCGTGACGCCAGGCCGGCCACCTCCATCAGGATCCACCCCCCGGACCCTAGGAGTTAACGGGTGAACTATGTGCCCGGCGATCTGCGCGACCAGCTCGCGCACGTGGGCTATGACGTGGTTCAGGCCGGACTGGTCTGTGGCTCCGGCGGCAATCTGTCCGCCCGGATTCCGGACGAGGACGCCTGCTGGGTGACCGCGAGCGGCGCCTGGCTGGACAGACTCAGCCGGACGGCCTTCGCACCGGTACAGATCTCCGACGGCGCGCCTGCGACCATCGGAGCACTTCCGGCCCCGCGCATAGCCCCGACCAGTGAAATCGCCCTCCACCTGGCGCTGTACCGTGCCCGCCCGGACGTGAACGCGGTGGTACACCTGCACCCGCAGACGGCGCTGCTACTGGACGCACTCGGTGAGCACGTCCGCATCGTCACCACCGATCATGCCTTCTACCTGAAGCGCGTCTCCACCGTGCCGTTCCGCATCCCGGGCAGCACGGAGGTGGCGGCGCTGACGGCGGCCATGGCGGCCGACGGCACAGACTGCCTGGTGTTGAGCCAGCACGGCTGCGTCGTGATGGCCGACACGGTCGAGTTGGCACACAAGCGGGCCCGCAACCTGGAAGAGGCCGCGGCGCTGACCTACAAGGCGCTGACCCTGGGCCGCCTGGAGCACCTCCGCGAAGTCCCGGAGGAGTTCCTGGACCGCCTGGCCTCGCTCGCACCGACAGCGATCGCAGTGTGACGAAGAACGCCCCGCGGTCCGGCTCTCCCCAGAGCCGGACCGCGGGGCGTTCTCGTCGTTGTCGCTATGCCGAGTGTCGCGGCTCGTGGTGGCCCGGGTCCTGCTGGCGGGTCCCGTAGAGGCCCGCCTCGCGGTGGTCGGATCCGTGGTGTCCAGCCTCGCGGTGCCCGGCTTCGTGGTGCCCGGCCTCGTGGTGGCCGTGGTGTCCGGGCTCGTGATCCGTGATGGCCTCCGCCATGCCGACCACGGTCGCGGCCGCCACCACGCCGATCGCGGTGGCCGCGCCCGCGGCCGCCTGCGCCTTCTTCTTCGCCTTACGCTCGCGGAGGATCTCGATCAGGATCGGGAGCACCGAGATCAGGACGATCAGGGCGACCACCGGCAGGATGTAGCGGTCGATCTTGTCGCCGACGGCCTGGTAGATCTGATCGGCCAGCAGGTAGCCGAGCAGGATCACGCCGTCGCACCAGAGGACCGCGCCGACCACGTTCCAGATGAAGAACTGGCGGGCCGGCATGCCCAGGGTGCCCGCGACCGGGTTCAGGAAGGTGCGGACGATCGGGATGAAGCGGGCCAGGACCACAGCCTTGGCCGGGCCGAACTTCTCGAAGTAGTACTCCGCCTTCTCGACGTACTCCCGCTTGAACAGCTTGCTGTCCGGGCGGTCGAACATGCGCCGGCCATACTTCGCGCCGAGCAGGTGGCCGAGCTGCGCGCCCGCGATCGCGCACAGCGGCGCGCCGATCAGCAGGCCGGCCAGCGAGACCTTGGTGCCGTCACCGAACATCGAGTCGGCCACCGGGGACGCCGCGACGCCCGCCAGGAACAGCAGGGAGTCGCCCGGGAAGAAGAAGCCGATGAGCAGGCCCGTCTCCGCGAAGAGAATCGCCCAGACGCCGATCAAACCGAAGGTCCGCAGCAGGGCCGTCGGGTCCGTCGGGTTCAGGGCGAGCTGCTCGGAGAGCGCATGGATGTCCACGAGGAGCCAGGGTACCGGCCGCCGCACCGCAGCCACCTGTTCGAATGCTGTGTATTACAGGCGCGGGTCCACCGGCTCCGACTCCGCCGCGAGGATGGCGAAGACAAGCTCGTGGATGCGCCACAGCGGCGCACCCTCGGCCAGCCGGTCCAGCGCCGCCAGGCCGAGGCCGTGCTCGCGCAGGGCCAGGCCGCGCTTGCGGCCCAGCGAGCGCTGCCGAAGCCGTTCGAGCTGCTCAGGGCGGGTGTACTCCGGGCCGTAGATGATCCGCAGATACTCCCGGCCGCGGCACTTCACCCCCGGCTGCACCAGCCGTCCCTTCGCGTCGGTCGCGCCAGGCCCGGCGTACGGCTTGACGACCATTCCCTCGCCTCCCGCGGCCGTCAGGTCCAGCCACCAGTCGGTGGCGGCCCGTTCCGCCTCGGGGTCGGCCAGGTCGACCACCAGGCGCCGGGTCGGCGTGAACAGCACCGGGTCGGCCTCCACCAGCCGGTCGGCGATGCCCAGGTGCCAGCCGTGGTCGAACCCCCTGTAGCTGACCCCCGCGCCCGCCAGCACCGCGAAGGGCGCCAGCGTCACGCCGGTCAGGGCGTCGGTCGGCTGGACGTACGCCCGGTACGCCGCCGAGTAGCCCTCGATCTCCGCCGCGCGCAGTTCGAGGCGGTCCCGCAGCCCGGACACGTCCAGCCCGCGCCCGGCGGCCCGGCCGAGCACGGCGAGGGCGGCCGGCAGCGCGGCACGTCCGGCGGCGCCGACGCTCGCGTACCGCTCGCGGATCAGGCCGCCGGCCTTCGCCGACCAGGGCAGCAGCTCCGCGTCGAGCAGCAGCCACCCGGTGTCCAGCTCGTCGAAGATCTTCGCGGCCGCGGTGCGGACCCCGGCCAGCAGCGCGCGGTTGCGCTCGGCGTCGAAGAACGGCCGGCCGGTACGGGTCCAGATCGCATCCCCCTCGCCGGACCGGGAGACACGGATCACCGCGCGGGAGCCCATGTGCTTCTCCTCGCACATCACCGTCGTGACGCCCGCCGAGCGCAGGTCCGCGAACGCCGTCGACGGATGCTCGAGGTAGCCCTCGATCGTCGACGTCGAGCACGGCGCCATCGTCGGCGGCAGCCACACCAGCGTCGCCGGGTCGAGCGCGAAGCGGCTCATCACCTCGAGCGCCGCGGCGGCGTTCTCCGCGGCGACCGTGGTGCGGCCGTACCCGTAGTCGATGTGCCGCCGCCCGGTGACGTCCGCCAGGTCGAGGCCCTCGTCGGGCCGGCTGTCGACCGGCGCCAGCGGGCGGGCCGGCGCGTAGTACTCCCGCTCGGCCGGCACCGAAACGAGCTCGCGGTCCGGCCAGCGCAGGGCGGTCAGCCGGCCGCCGAACACGCACCCCGTGTCGAGGCAGATGGTGTTGTTGATCCACTCCGGCTCCGGGGTCGGCGTGTGGCCGTAGACGACCGCCGCCGATCCGCGGTAGTCGCGGGCCCACGGGTAGCGCACCGGGAGGCCGTACTCGTCGGTCTCGCCGGTGGTCTCGCCGTACAGGGCGAACGAGCGGACCCGGCCGGACGCGCGGCCCTGGTAGGCCTCCTTGAGCCCGGCGTGCGCGACGACCAGCCGGCCGCCGTCGAGCACGTAGTGGCTGACCAGGCCGTCGATGAACGAACGGACCTGGGAGACGAAGGTCTCGTCCTCCCGGGCCAGCTGCTCGAGCGTCTCCGGCAGGCCGTGGGTGAGCTGCACATTGCGCCCGGCGAGCCGGCGGGCCAGCTTCTGCTCGTGGTTGCCCGGCACGCAGATCGCCGTTCCGGCGGCGACCATGCCCATGACCAGGCGCAGCACGCCGGGGGAGTCCGGGCCGCGGTCCACCAGGTCGCCGACGAAGACGGCCGTACGGCCGTCCGGGTGCACCGCGTCCACCGGGCGGCCGAGGTCGTCGCGCACCAGCCCGTAGCCCAGCGTGGTCAGCAGGGTCTCCAGCTCGGCGCGGCAGCCGTGCACGTCGCCGATGATGTCGAACGGGCCGGTGACCTCGCGCTTGTCGTTGAACAGCTTCTCGGTGCGGATGGTGGCGGCCGCGATCTCGTCCGCGCCGCGCAGCACGTGGATCTTGCGGAAGCCCTCCCGGCCCAGCTGCCCCAGCGAGCGACGCAGGTCGCGGTGCATCCGGCCGAGGACCTGGCGGCCGAACGCGCGGTCCTCGCGGGCCTGCGTACGCTCCCAGGCCAGCGCCTCCGGCACGTCCAGCACCACCGCGACCGGCAGCACGTCGTGCTCGCGGGCGAGCCGGACCAGGCCGGCCCGCGCGTGGGTCTGCAGGTTGGTGGCGTCGACGACGGTGAGCCGGCCGGCGGCCAGCCGCTTGCCGGCGACGTAGTGCAGCGCCTCGAAGGCGTCCCCGGACGCGGACTGGTCGTTCTCGTCGTCCGCGACCAGGCCGCGGAAGTAGTCGGAGGAGAGCACCTGGGTCGCCTTGAAGTGCTCGCGGGCGAACGTCGACTTGCCGGATCCGGAGATGCCGACCAGCGCGACGAGTGCGAGCTCAGGGATGTCGATCTCGGTCATGCCCGCTCCTGCCTGGTGAAGATCGCCATCTGGGTGGGTGCGCCCCGCTCGGCGTCGGCGTCGCCGACGCCGCGGAAGGCGACCTCGTAGCCGTGCCCGGCCGCGGTGCGGGTGGCCCAGGCCTGGAACTCCTCGCGGGTCCACTCGAAGCGGTGGTCCGAGTGGCGCAGGCCGGTCAGTCCCTCGTACAGCACGTTGTATTCGACGTTCGGCGTGGTCACGACGACCGTCGCCGGGCCGGCGTGGCCGAAGACCGAGGCCTCGAGCGCGGGCAGCCGGGCCGGGTCCAGGTGCTCGATGACCTCCATCAGCACCGCCGCGTCGTAGCCGCGCAGCCGGTCGTCGCGGTAGGTCAGCGCCGACTGCCACAGCGTCACCCGGCCGCGCTGCCGGTCGGGCAGCCGGTCCAGCCGCAGCCGGCGGTGAGCCAGGTCGAGGGCGCGCGACGACACGTCGGTGCCGACGATCTCCGTGTAGCGGCGGTCGGCCATCAGCCCGGCGAGCAGCGCACCGCCGCCGCAGCCGAGGTCGAGCACGCGGGTCGCGCCGGACTCGGCGAGCACGGCCAGGACCGCGTCGCGCCGCTGTCCGGCGAGCGGCCGCCGGCGGGCCACCGGAAGCTCGGCCTCCTCGTCCGCGACCGTGTCGGCCGGCACGTCGACCGAGTCCGGGTCGGCCCGGTCCAGCCGTTCGAGCGCGCTGGTGGCCAGCGAGCGCTGGTGGGCCAGGTAGCGCCGGGTGATCAGCTCCTTCTCCGGGTGGCCGGCCAGCCAGCCCTCACCGGCGCGCAGCAGCTTGTCGATCTCGTCGGGCGCCACCCAGTAGTGCTTGGCGTCGTCGAGGACGGGCAGGAGCACGTACAGGTGATTGAGGGCGTCGGCGAGCCGCAGCGTGCCGGTCAGCTGGAGATCGACGTACGGGCTGTCGCCGGCGAGCGGGTGTCCGTCGGGCACGTCGTCGAGCGGGATCGCGGTGGCGGTGACCGCCCAGCCCAGCGGCTCGAACAGCGCGACGGCGCTGCCCCGGCAGCGCAGCACCGGCACGTGGATCTCCAGCGGGATGGCCTCGCCGGCCAGCTCCGGGCGGTCCTTCGACTCGCCGCGCAGCGCGCTGCGGAAGACCTTGGCGAGCGCGCCGGCGAGCAGGCTGGACGCCGCGTACGGGCGGTCGTTGACGAACTGCCCCAGCGTGAACGACTCCGGCGCCGGCTGCTGCCCGCGGCCGCCGCGCGCGGCGCCGAGCCGCAGCGGATCGACGTCCAGCAGCAGCGCGGCGGTGCACCGGTCCTCGGCCGCCTCCGGGAACAGCACGTGCGCCGTTCCGGTGGGCACGTCGAAGGAGTGCACCCTGTCGGGGTGCTTGACCAGCAGGTAACCGAGGTCGGTCGCCGGCCGGCGGGTGGTCGTCACGGTGAGCAGCACCGGCCGATGATCGCAGCGGGCCGCCATCGGCGGCGACCCATTTGACGGGCACCGCAATGATTCCGGGGTCCGAAACCGTCGTAGGTGCGGAGGTGACCGTGACCTATGAGGAATTCGCCGACAGCCGGCTTGGCGCGCTGCTGCGCTATGCCGTCATGCTCACCGGCGACGAGCACACGGCGCAGGATCTCGTCCAGGACACCATGGTCCGCGTCCAGCTCAACTGGCGGCGCGTGGCCCGCAGCGACTCGCCCGACGGCTACGTGCGCAAGATGCTGACCAACCAGTTCATCGACCTGCGCCGGGGCTCCTGGCTGAAACGGGTGCTGCTGCGCCCGGAGCCCGGCCCGGTGCGCGTGGTGTCCTCCGATCACGCCGACGAGACCGCCGAGCGGGACCGGGTCTGGAGCCTGCTGGCCCGGCTGCCGCGCCGGCAGCGGGCGGCCCTCGTCCTGCGCTACTACGAAGACCTGCCGGATGCGGACATCGCCGAGGCGCTCGGCTGCGCCGTCGGCACGGTCCGTTCGTCGATCTCGCGGGCGCTCGCCGCGCTCCGCACCGAGCTGGTGGAGGCCCGATGAGCCCGATCGAGGAAGAACTGCGGGCCGCCTTCGAGCGGCACGAGGTCATGGTTCCGGCCGCCGGCCCGGTGCGTGCCAGGATCGATATCGCCTGGCTGCGGGCCCGGCGCCGCCGCGTGTTCCGCCGCACCGCCGGGGCGGCGGCCGCCGCCGGGCTGATGGCCGGCGCCGCGGTGCCGGTGATCGTGGAGCGCTGGCAGCACCAGGCGCCGACGACGCCGGTGGCGGCCGACCCGTTCCCCGCCGCGCCCGTGCCGGACGGCGCGCTGGACGTGCTGCTGCTCGGCGACGACAACCGGCCGGGCCGGCAGGACCCGAAGAGCCGGCTCGCCGACACGGTGATGATCATTCACGTGCCGGCGGACCGCAGCCGGGTCTACCTGGTCAGCCTGCCACGCGACGGCGAGGTGGAACTGCCCGGCGGCACCCGGGCCAGGCTCAGCGAGACGCTGTCGCGCGGCGGCCCGGCGCTCACCGCAAGGGCCGTCACCGACCTGACCGGGGTCGACTTCGACGCGACCGTGACGATCGGCCTCCGGGCGCTGAGGGCGATCACCGCGGCCGTCGGCGGGGTCGACATGTGCCTGCCCCAGCCCATCAGATCCGTGCACAACGGCAGGAAATACCCCCAGGGCTGTCAGCATCTGGGCGCCGACGACGTCGCGCCGGTCCTGCGGGCCCGCTACGGGCTCCCGAACGGCAGCTACGACCGCGATCGCAACGCCCAGGTCTTCCTGCGCTCGCTGGCGGCCAAGCTGACCGGCGACGGCACCATCCACTCCCCGATCCGGATCAACGAGTTGCTGTCGGCGGGCAAGGGCGACATCGAGATCGACGGCGACGCCGGCGCGCTGGTGGTCGCCGTGGCGCAGGGTGCGGCCGAGGTCGTCGGCGTCGGCGAGCCGGGCTTCCGGTCGATGGGCAACGGCCGGGAGCGGATCTATCCCGAGGTCGGCCCGGAGCTGTATGCGGCCATCCGGGGCGACGACCTGGCCGCGTGGAGTGCCGCCAACCCCGCCTATGTCCTGAGATAGCACCGCGGGGCGGGTGCCACCGGGGCGACGGCCACCGGCGGTGCCCGCCACGAACGCGAGCATCGGGGTGAAATCACCTGTTGCGGCGGACTTTCGGTCAGCGGTATTCGTCCTCCAGGTGCACGACCTTGGCCTGTTCCAGCGCGTCCCACTCGGAGACCTCGATCGACCGCGGGAGCGCCGGCTCCTCCTCGTCGGCGTCGTCGATCGCGGCGGGGTCGGCAACCGTGGCCTGCTCGGCGGCGTCGCCCTCCGGCGCGTCCAGGCGGCGCTCGTCCTCCGGGTACTTCATCGTGACTCCCTCCAGCTCACGGGCACTCCCTCATGCTGACGGGTCCCCAGCGTGATCGGACCCAAACGGGCGCTCAGGTCACGGGCCGATTTCCGTCGCGGATAGTGACTGCGGAATACTGCCTGCTGGAGGACAGCGCGGTCCTGCCCTCTGCTTCCGTTTGAGATCAAGGAGCGCACCGATGCCCATCGCTTCCCCTGAGGTCTACGCCGAGATGCTCGACCGCGCCAAGGCAGGCGCGTTCGCGTACCCCGCGATCAACGTGACGTCCTCGCAGACGCTCAACGCGGCCCTGCAGGGCTTCGCCGAGGCGGGCAGCGACGGCATCGTCCAGGTCTCCACCGGCGGCGCCGAGTACGCGTCCGGCCCAACGGTGAAGAACATGATCACCGGCGCGGTGGCCCTCGCCGAGTACGCGACCGAGGTGGCCAAGAACTACCCGGTCAACATCGCGCTGCACACGGACCACTGTCCCAAGAACAAGCTCGACTCCTACGTGCGCCCGCTGCTCGCGCTCTCCAAGGAGCGGGTCGCGAACGGCCGGGCGCCGCTGTTCCAGTCGCACATGTGGGACGGCTCCGCCGTGCCGGTCGACGAAAACCTGCAGATCGCCGAGGAGCTACTCGCCCTCTCGGCCGCCGCGCACATCATCCTCGAGATCGAGGTCGGCGTGGTCGGTGGCGAGGAGGACGGCGTAACCGCCGCGATCGACGACAAGCTCTACTCCACGGTCGAGGACGGCCTCGCCACGGCCGCCGCGCTGGGCCTGGGCGAGAAGGGCCGCTACATGACGGCCCTGACCTTCGGCAACGTGCACGGCGTCTACAAGCCCGGCAACGTCAAGCTGCGCCCGGAGATCCTCAAGGAGATCCAGGAGGCGGTCGGCGCGAAGTACGGCAAGGACAAGCCGTTCGACCTGGTCTTCCACGGCGGCTCCGGCTCGCTGCTCTCGGAGATCCACGGCGCCCTGGACTACGGCGTGGTCAAGATGAACATCGACACCGACACGCAGTACGCCTTCACCCGCCCGGTCGCGGACCACATGTTCCGCAACTACGACGGCGTGCTGAAGATCGACGGCGAGGTCGGCAACAAGAAGCAGTACGACCCGCGCGCCTGGGGCAAGCTGGCCGAGGACGGCCTCGCCAAGCGCGTCGTCGAGGCGTGCGAGCACCTGCGTTCGACGGGCACCACCCTCAAGAAGTAACTCACCGGTAACGGCCGGTCCCCGAACGTGGGGGCCGGCCGTTCTCGTGTTGCGGCACTACGCAGAGGCATGGGTACGATCGTCGCCTTGTCCCGGACGAGGGTGGTGATCATGCTCGGCATCGGGGGGTACGAGCCCGAGTGGCACCACGACGCCGAGGCGCTTGCCGCCGTGCACCGAGCGCGGTTTTCCCGGCTCATCGGTCGTGAGCTCGTCGCCGGCTGGCTGATGTGGGATCTCTCCGAGCGCGGCTGGTTCGGGGACGGGCCGGTGATCCTCGGCTTTGGTGACACCAACGTCGAAATAACTCACCGTAAGTTCGACGAATGCGCAATAACCTGGGATCAGGTGGATATGAGCGCGCCCATCGACTGGTACTCGACGGGCATCCAGCTTGACTGGCGCGCGGACCCGCACGCGGCCCTGCGCAGGGCCCGCGGCAAGGTGCTGCGCGAGGTCAACATCGTCGAACGGACCACGGTCGCCGAGTGGCGTCCCCGGGTGCTGCATGCGGTCGAGTTCCTCTTCGAGGGCGCCCGCCTGGCGGTCTTCAACGCCATGGACGAGAACGGCCTCACCGACGTACCGGAGATGGATCTCCCGGTGAACAACTGGAGCCGGGTCCGCGTCGCCTGACCGCGCCTTAGGCGTCGTCGATGCTGAGGGCGCGGACCGCCTCGTCCAGGTCGTCGGTGACCAGGATCAGGTCCGACTGATCGCCGTGCGGCGAGCGGGCCAGCAGCGGCCTGAGCAGGGCCTCCACCGGCAGCGCCGACCAGTGGTCGACGCCGAGGAAGACGAAGGCGCCGGACGGGCCGTCGGTGCGGTAGAACGTCTTGGTCGCCGCCTGGAAGACCTCCTGGACCGTGCCGGCCCAGCCCGGCGCGAAGACGATGCCGCCGCGGGACAGGCGCAGGATCGAGTCCTCCCGGACCGCGTTCGAGAAGTACTTGCCGATCTGGCCCGCGAAGAGGTTCGCCGGCTCGTGCCCGTACAGCCAGGTCGGCAGCGCCAGGCCGCCGTGCCCGAGGCGTCCGACCACATCGCCGACGGCGGAGGACGGCGCGGGATAGGCCTTCCGCACCGCGAGCGCCGCCGCCGTGTAGGGATCGTGGTCCAGGAAGTCCGGCGTGGGCGCGAGCCGGTCGATCGCGTCGGCCAGCTCGCCGGCCGTGCGGGTGGCGAAGTAGGAACCCAGGTTGGCGGCCTCCATGACACCCGGCCCGCCGCCGGTCACGATCAGCCGCCCGGCGCCGGCCAGGCGCCAGGCCAGGGTCGCCGCCATCCGGTACGCGTCGGAGCCGCGCGGCTCCGCGTGCCCGCCCATGATCCCGACCGCCCCGCGGGCGCCGTGCGCGTGCACCCACGCCGCCAGGGCCTTGCCCAGCGCGTTGTCGACACCGGCGTCGTGCAGCCGCTGCGCGATCGCCTCCCGCAGGTCGGGTGCCGCGCCGCCGTGCTCGAGAAAATGCTGGTAGACGCAGGTGTCGTACATGCCCGCGAAGCCGTCGGCCGCGAAGCCGTATGCGAGGTCCTCCGGCGTGTACAGGTGCGCCGGATGGGTCGGGTACGGCCGGGCGTCGAACGGCGGCACCAGGTGCGCGCCGCGGCCGATCAGGTCGATCTCGACCTCGGCCCCGGCCAGCCGGCAGCCGACGAACAGGGTGCCCGCGACGTCGACGCCGGTGAAGTCCGGCGGGTCGAGATCGAGGCGGAGCCCGAGCACGATCAGCCCGGCGAGCGACCGCTCGGCGAGGTGGAGGTCGAATTCGGCGCGGGACTCGACCTCGCCGGCCGTGGCGTCGAAGGATGTGGCGCCGCCGAACAGGGGCTTCAATGGATCACCGGGCATCACCGTAGGGTAGTCACCGTGGAAAAGGCCTCCGGTTCGTTGTTCGGATTGGCGTACGGGGACTCGTTGGGCAAGCCGACGGAATTCCAGGACTACGCCACCATCGTCGCCGAACACGGCCCGGCCGGGCCGCTCGAGCTGAGCGGCGATCCCGCGCTGGTCACCGACGACACGCAGATGATGCTCGCGGTCGGTGAGGCCCTGGTCGCAGCCGGGGATCCGGCACCGGGGCGCCTGGAGCCGGCGCTGCGGCAGGCGTTCCTCGACTGGGCGATCAGCCCGGACAACAACCGCGCCCCAGGGATGACCTGCCTGCGCGCGTGCGGCGACCTCGCGGACGGCCGGCCCTGGCAGCGGGCCTCACAGCTCGACTCGAAGGGGTGCGGCGCGAACATGCGCGTCACCCCGGTCGGCCTGGCGCCCGGGCTCACCGACGAGCAGCGCTCCGGTGCCGCGCAACTGCAGGCCGGGCTCACCCACGGGCACGCGACCGGGCTGGCGGCCAGTGAGCTGACGGCGTTCGCCGTACGGTGGCTCGCCGACGGCGTCGCGCCGCGCGACCTGCTGGACCGGCTCCGTGACCGCTGCGCCGCGCAGCGTTCGGTCTATCACCACGACTGGCTCGGCGACCTGTGGCAGCGGCCGACGGCGGGGACGCCGGAGGACTTCATCGCCCGCGGCTGGGACGAGTGCGCGGCGGCGCTGGCCCGGGTCGACGACGCGCTGCGCCGCGGTACGTTCGCCGGCGACCCGTGCCTGGCCACCGGCGCCGGCTGGATCGCCGAGGAGGCGCTGGCCACCGCCCTGTACTGCTACCTCATCTCGCCGGACGAGCCGGTCGCCGTCCTCGGCCGCGCCGCGGCCTCCTCCGGCGACTCCGACTCCATCGCCTGCCTCGCGGGCGGTTTCGCGGGCGCGTCGCTCGGCCTCGCGGCCTGGCCGCCGGCCTGGCGGGAGCGGATCGAGTACGCGGACCGGCTGCACGCGCTCGGCGCCGCGTGGGACTAGCGGGTGACCTGCGCGACCCGCGCCCGGACGCATTGGGTCAACGGGGTTGAATAGGGCCATGCAGAACCTCCTTCCCGAGCCGCCGGCCACCCGCCTCCCCGCCGAGACCGAGGCCGACGCCGCCCTGGCCGCGGCGGCGAGCGCCGGAACCGACGACGCCTACAAGTCCGTCGCGGCCCGCTTCCCGGCCTACAGCGGCGGCTGGGCCGCGCTTGCCGCGAGCGCGCTGGCGGAGAAGCAGCCGGTGACGGCCTACGCGTACGCCCGCACCGGCTACCACCGCGGCCTGGACGCGCTGCGCCGCAACGGCTGGAAGGGCCACGGCCCGGTGCCGTGGTCGCACGCGCCGAACCAGGGCTTCCTGCGCTGCCTCCACAGCCTGTCGCTGGCGGCCGCCGAGATCGGCGAGTCGGACGAGGCGGCGCGCTGCGCCCAGTTCCTGCGCGACAGCGACCCGGCCGCGGCGGACGCGCTCAACTGATCCCAGGACACCCGGGAAGGCCAGGCCGCGCAGCGGTCTGGCCTTCCGTTTCGGCGGCTAGAGACCCTCGGCGACCGCGGCGGCGATCTTGAGCCAGGAGTCGCGGGTGCCGGCCGACAACTGGCCGTATCGCAGGGGCTCGCCCGAGTCGATCAGCTTCTCGTAGGGCGCCAGCAGCACCGCGCGGGTGCGGGCCGCGAAGTGGCGCTGGATGGCCGGCAGGTCGATGTCCTTGCGGGTCGGCGGCATCGTCACCACGCTCACCGCCTGGCGGACCAGCCGCTGCCGGCCGCTCTGCTCCAGGTGGTCGAGCATGCGCGCCGCGGTCTCGGCCGAGTCGTTACGGGCCGACATCGTGATCACCAGCTGGTCGGTGGCGTCCATCGCGGCCTGCCAGTTCTGCGCCCGGACGTTGTTGCCGGTGTCCACGAAGATCAGCTTGTAGAACCGGCTGACGATCTCCCGGATCTCCGCGAACGCGCTGGCCGTGAGCATCTCGCCGGCCGTCGCGGACTCGTCGGACGCGAGCACGTCGAACATGCCCTCGCCCTGCGCCCGCACATACTGGCTCAGGTCGCCGACCCGGCCGTGCGAGCCCCGGAACAACTGCAGGTCACGCATCATGTCGCGGACCGTGCGGGCGTGGAAGTCCTGCTGCGCCCGCATGCCGAGGGTGCCCTGGGTCTCGTTGTTGTCCCAGGCCAGCACGTAGCCGCCGCGCTTCTGCCCGAAGGTCATCGCCAGCAGCAGCACGGCGACGGTCTTGCCGGCACCGCCCTTCGGGTTGACCACGGTGACCTGCCGCAGCCCGCCGAAGTTGCGCCGGACCATCTCGACGTCCTGTTTGTACTCCTGCTCGCGCTTGCCCGGCGCCAGCCGGACCAGGCCCATCGTGCCCTTCTGCAGCATGGCCCGGGCGCCCATGGTCGCGGTCGGCTCGGCCGGCTTCGCCAGCCGGCGCCGCGCGAACTCCTCGGCGGTCGGGGTGCCGTCCGAAACCCAGGGCAGCTGCTGGTACGGGTCGGCGGGCGGCGGGGGCCGGCCGGGCGCGTGCTGCGGGCCGGGGACCGGCGGCTGGACCGGGGGGTGCGGCCCCGCGGCCCGCGGGTCGACCGCGGGCGGGTACGGGCCGGGTGGCGTCGGCACGGCCTGGCCGTTCGCCGCCCACTGCTGCTGCGGTGGAACCGGGGCGTGCTGAGGCGGTCCGGGCTGGGACTGGCCGGCGTGCGGGGCGCGCTGCTGGGGTACCGCCGGGCTCTCCTGGTGCGGGCCGTTCGCGCGGGGGTCAGGGCCGACCGGTCCCGGGCGGTAGACCGCGCCCGAGTGCTGCGCGTCGGAATTCTCGGGGCTCTGCCGCGGCGCGACCGCCGGGTGGTAGGCGGCGCCGAGGCCCGGCACGACCGCGTTCGCGCCCGCCCGCGGCGCCGGCTCGGCGGTCTCCGGGCCGGTGCGCCGCGCGGGCTGCGCGGTGCCCGGGTGGCCGGCGGCGGGCGGCTGAACGGGTGCCGGACGCTGTGGCGGCTGGGCCCACGGCGAGTCCGACGCGACGGTCGCCTCCCCGCCCTCCGGCGCGCCGCCGAACGGCGCGGCGGCCGTACCGCCGGCCGCTGCGGCGCTGATCGGTGTGGCGGTCGAGCCGCCGGCCGGCGCGGCGCCGATCGGCGTGGCCGCCGCCGGGCCGCCGGCCGGTGCGGTCCCGGAAACGGGCGCGACGGCGGTGATGCCGACCGTGGCGGGATCGTCCGGGGCCGGCGTGGCGGTCGTGGCGGCCGGCGCGGCGGGAGAGACGGCGGCGGACCCGGAGAAATGGCCGGGCTGCGCTGCCGTAGCCGCGGACCGCGACGGGATGTTCGGCCACGGCTGGGAGGACGAGTCCGGGCTCGACATCGGCTGCGGCCGGGGCGCCGGCGGGGGCGCCTGCTGATGGAACACCGGCGGCGCCGGCTGCGGTGGCACGGCCCGGTCGATCGGTCGGTAGACCGCGGGGTCACCCGGCTGGGGCGCGGACACCGGCGGGAGCGGGAATGCCTGGGGTGCGTCCCGAGGCACCGGCTTGCCGCCGTGCACCGGAGCGCTCAGCTCCTCCGGCGGCCAGAACGGCTCGACGTCACGGTCGGGCGGGGCACCGTTCGTGCCCGGGACGTAGACGCGGTCGGCATTCTCGTCCTCCACGGATGCGACCTCCCCGTCGGCAAAGATTCGTACCTGAATGCTGTTTCAGCCTCGCACAGCCGATCAGCCCGCGTACACCGCCCAGACCCCCGGCTCGGTCCACCACGAGCGTTTGCGGCTCATCGTGCCGGCCACGCCGTCGTCGAGGAACTGCAGCTCACCGTCGCGGGGAAGCACCGACACCGCTCTTCCGCGGGCCCGGCGCACCTCGATGCGTACCCTCGGCTTCTTGAATCGTCGCTCGACGACCACCGGGACCGCCACCGCGACCTCGACCCGGCCGTCGGTCGGGTCTCCGTCGGTGAGCAGGGGCAGGCCGTCGAACTCGGCGTAGGCGCCGGCGTTGCCGATCGCGCACGCGATGATCCGGTCGCTGCCGTCGGAGAGCACGGCGTCGTCGACCTCGATGCGGCCGCGCCAGGGCACGGCCGCGCCGCTGTCGTCCGCGCCGCCGATCAGCGCGCCGTCGACGGTGACCGAGCCGCCGTCGTTGCGCAGCAGGTCGAGTCGGCGGACGGTGTCGCCGAGCACGGCCGCGGCGACCGCGGCCGGCTCGCGCGGCAGGCCCAACTGGGCGGCGAGGTCGGTGGTGCCGGCCGGGTCGAGCGGCAGGATCGCGATCGGCGGCAGGTCGGGCACCGTGCGGTCGTCGGCCAGGTCGGCCGGTCGCCTGCTGGGCGGCGGGGCGTAGCGCCGGACCAGCCGCCGCAGCACGGCGCGTAGCTGGCCGTCCGCCGCCGTGGCGACCACCAGCCGCACCTTGCTGTCGGTGTCGGGCCAGGCCAGACCGTCGGGACGGCCCGCGGCGTCGAACCGCGCGATGACCGCGTCGATCTCCGCGTCGGAGGACGCGGTGACGGTCTCGACCCGCGCGCCGGACCGGGTGAGCGCGTCCGCGCACTTCAGCACCGGTACGCGCGGGGTGTCGCAGGCCTGCGCCTCCGCCGGGCCGCAGCCCCCGCAGGCCGAGCCGCAGGAGCCCGCGGAGGAGCCGCCACCCTCGGCGAGGCTGAGCAGGATGACGTCGTACACGTCAGGCGCCGCTCAGCACCGAGTGCCGCTCGATGACTTCCTCGCGACCCGGGCCGACGCCGACCACGGAGATCCGCGCGCCGATCCGCGCCTCGACGAACTCGACGAACCGCTGCGCGTTCTCCGGGAGATCGGCGAAGGTGCGGGCGCCGCTGATGTCCTTCTTCCAGCCCGGCAGCGTCTCGTAGATCGGCGTCGCGTGGTGGAAGTCACTCTGGCTGTAGGGCATCTCGTCGTGCCGCACGCCATTGACGTCGTATGCGACGCAGACCGGGATCTCGTCCAGGCCGTCGTAATTGTCCAGTTTGGTCAGGACGAAGTCGGTGACGCCGTTGATGCGCTGCGCGTAGCGGCCCATGACCAGGTCGAGCCAGCCGATGCGGCGGGGGCGCCCGGTGGTGGTGCCGAACTCGTGGCCGACCCGGCGCAGGTAGTCGCCGATCTCGTCGTGCAGCTCGGTCGGGAACGGCCCCTCGCCGACCCGGCTGGTGAAGGCCTTCAGCACCGCGACCACCCGGTCGACCCGGGTCGGCGGGATGCCGGAGCCGGTGCAGGCGCCGCCCGCGGTCGCGTTGGAGCTGGTCACGAACGGGTAGGTGCCGTGGTCGACGTCGAGCAGCGTGGCCTGGCCGGCCTCGCAGAGCACGACCTTGCCGGCGTCCAGGGCCTGCGACAGCTCGAGCGCGGTGTCGGCGACCATCGGCCGCAGCCGCTCGGTGTAGGAGAGCAGATCGGCGATGACCTCGTCGGGCTTGATCGCGCTGCGGTTGTAGATCTTCGAGAGCACCTGGTTCTTGAACGACAGGGCCGCCTCGACCTTCTGCCGCAGGATCGAGGAGTCGAAGAGGTCCTGCACGCGCACGCCGAGGCGGTTCATCTTGTCCGCGTACGTCGGGCCGATGCCGCGGCCGGTCGTGCCGATCCGGCGGGCGCCCAGGTAGCGCTCGTTGACCTTGTCGAGGGTGCGGTTGTATGACGCGATGACGTGCGCGTTCGCGCTGATCCGCAGCCGGGAGGTGTCGATGCCGCGCGCCTCGAGCCCGTCGATCTCCTGGAACAGCACCGCGAGGTCGACCACGACGCCGTTGCCGATCACCGGCGTCACGCCGGGGGTGAGGATGCCGCTCGGTAGCAGGTGCAGGGCGTACTTCTCACCCTCGATGACGACGGTGTGGCCGGCGTTGTTACCGCCGTTGAACTTGACCACGTAGTCGATCCGGTCGCCCAGGAGGTCCGTGGCCTTGCCCTTGCCCTCGTCGCCCCACTGGGCGCCGACCAACACGATCACCGGCACTTGATGACGCCTTCCGTTGAAACACGTCGTACACGGAGAGGCCCGGGTACTGCCGAAGTTTACGCGACCCCGCACTTCACCGCCGTGGGGTTCCCGACAGGCGGCACCCGGTTATCCACAGGCTACGGCGAGTTATCCACAGGTAGGCGCCCGGCCGTCGCGACGCGTACACAGTGGACCGGTGGACGACCGGTCCGGTGATCGTCGGCGGGCCGTAGGATCTGCGGCGTGCGTGTACTTCTGATCGGATCCGGCGGCCGCGAGCACGCCCTTGCCGTCGGCCTTGCCGCGGACCCCTCGGTGGAGCAGTTGATCGCGGCGCCGGGCAATCCGGGCATCGCCGCCATCGCCGAGCTGCGCGAGGTCAGGGCCGACGACCCGGCCGCCGTGGCGGCCCTCGCGGTCGAGGTCGCCGCCGACCTGGTGGTGATCGGCCCGGAGGCGCCGCTGGTGGCGGGCGTCGCCGACGCCGTGCGCGCCAAGGGCATCGCCTGCTTCGGCCCGAGCGCCGCGGCGGCCCGCCTCGAGGGCTCGAAGGCGTTCGCCAAGGACGTGATGGCGGCGGCGGGCGTGCCCACCGGCCGGTCCTACGCCTGCACCACGGCGGAGCAGGCCGCGGCCGCGCTCGAGGAGTTCGGGCCGCCCTACGTGGTGAAGAACGACGGCCTCGCCGCGGGCAAGGGCGTCGTGGTCACCGCGGACCGCGCGGTCGCGCAGGAGCACGCCCGCGACTGCGGCCGGGTCGTCATCGAGGAGTTCCTGGACGGGCCCGAGGTGTCGCTTTTCGTGGTGACCGACGGGACGGCCGCGGTGCCGCTGATGCCGGCGCAGGACTTCAAGCGGGTGGCCGACGGCGACGAGGGGCCGAACACGGGCGGCATGGGCGCCTACGCGCCGCTGCCCTGGGCCCCGGCCGACCTGGTCGAGCGGGTGATGGCCGAGACCGTGATGCCGACGCTGGCCGAGATGCGCGACCGGGGCACGCCGTTCGCCGGGCTGCTCTACGTTGGGCTGGCGCTGACCGGCAAGGGCCCCAAGGTCATCGAGTTCAACGCCCGCTTCGGCGACCCGGAGACCCAGGTCGTGCTGGCGCTGCTGGCCTCGCCGCTGTGCGGGCTGCTGCACGCCGCGGCGACGGGCACGCTTGCCGATCTCCCGCCGCTGCGCTGGCACGACGGCGCGGCGGTCACGGTGGTCGTGGCCGGCCACAACTATCCGGGCACGCCGCGCACGGGCGACGTCATCTCCGGCGGCGAGCAGCCCGGCGTGATCCACGCGGGCACGGCCCGCCGGGCGGACGGCGCGCTGGTGTCGGCGGGTGGCCGGGTGCTCAGCGCGACGGCGACCGGTCCGGACCTCGCCGCGGCGCGCGCGGCGGCCTACGCCCTGGTCGACAGCATCACGCTGGAGGGCTCACACCACCGCGGCGACATCGCCCTCGGCGCCGTTGAGGGCCGGATCAGGCTCTGAGACACGGGAACGCCCCGCCGGGCCGCTCGGGCCTGGCGAGGCGTTTCCAGTCGGGTACGCCGCTGCGCGGTGGTCCCGGTCAGTTCTTCGGGATGTCGAAGAGCTTGGCCACCGAGGCCGCCAGGCCGAGGTCGCCCTTCGCCTTGATCTTGCCCGTCATGAACATCATCATCGGGTTGCCGTCGCCCGTCACGACCTTGAGGAAC
This sequence comes from Actinoplanes sp. NPDC026623, assembly GCF_040638275.1. NCBI lineage: Bacteria > Bacillati > Actinomycetota > Actinomycetes > Micromonosporales > Micromonosporaceae > Actinoplanes > Actinoplanes sp. NPDC026623. The sequence goes on from NZ_JBEZXZ010000039.1 coordinate 44,546, forward strand.
GTCACCGGCTCCATCGTCATGCTGAGCTTCGGCTCGCGGACGGGCTGGTTCGTGACCGTGCAGGCGCCGTTCTCGATCACCGTCTCGTAGCTGTCCGTGCTGTCGCCGGGGCCGCCCGAGATGTTCCAGTGGATGACGGCCTGCGTCGCACCGGCGCGGTCCGCGCGGAACAGCGTGGGCATCCGGTTGAACACCTCGTCCAGGATCTTGTTCCGGTTTTCGCTGCTCATCACCTCGGTGAGCTTCGAGTCCGGAGTGGACTTGACGAGCTGTGCAAACTCCTTGGGGCCGATCGTGGCGAACGACTCGGGGCTGAAATCAGTCATCGGTGGACCTTTCGGGATGAGCGCCAGACCTACTCGCGAGTAACCCTAGCGATAACGGCGTCACATTGCAGTGTCTCAACCCCCGAACACTCGGTGGACAGTGAGCCCCGTCTCTGCCAAACTCCCAAACATGTCTTTGGGAGAAGATCCGGAGCGCCGCCAGGCCGCGCTGCGGGCGATGGCACACCCGGTCCGCCTGCGGATGCTGTCGCTGCTGACCGGCGCGCCGCTCACCGCCGCCGACGTCGCCCGCGAGCTCGGGCTCACCCACGCCAACGCCAGCTACCACATGCGCAACCTGCTCGCCGCGGGCCTGATCGTGCAGGGCGGCGAGGAGCGCATCCGCGGGGGCGTCGCCAAGCGCTACCGCTACGACGCCGATCGCGACCGCGAAAACCTCGTAGGTGAGTACGGCGCGGATTCCCAGCGCGCCCTGTTCGCGGCGGTCGCCAACGAGCTGATCCGCCGCACGGCGGAGGCCGACTGGTCCGTCGGCGCCTCGATGGTCGACGCCGAGCTGTGGATCGACCCGCAGGTCTGGCACGAGATCCGCGACCGGATCACCCGGGCCGGCCGCGACCTGCACGACGCGGCGCGACCGCCGCACACCCCCGGGACGGTCCGCACCAGCACCACCCTCGCGATGTTCCGGATGGAGGACTCGTGAGCGGCCCCGCGAGCGACCCGCCGGCCCGGGCCGGCACGGGCACCCTGGCGCCGCTGCGCCTCGCCCCGTTCCGCTTCCTGCTCGCCGGCCGCTCGATCAACGCGCTCGGCAACGCGATCGCGCCCATCGCCCTGGCCTTCGCGGTCCTCGACCTGACCGGCTCGCCGAGCGACCTCGGCCTCGTCGTCGGCGCCCGGATGCTGGTCAACGTCGTGTTCCTGCTCTTCGGCGGGGCGCTGGCCGACCGGGTGCCGAAACACCTGCTGATGGTCGGCGCGAGCGTCGCGGCGGCCCTCACCCAGGCGGCGGTCGCCGCCCTGGTCCTCTCCGGTACGGCGACGGTCGCCCTGTTGATCGCCCTGTCCGCGGTCAACGGCATGGTCGGCGCGCTGGCCCTGCCGGCCTCCGCGGCGATCGTGCCGCAGCTCGTGCCGGCCGACATCCGCCAGCAGGCGAACGCCCTGAACCGCCTCTTCCTCAACGGCGCGGTCATCATCGGCGCCCCGGTCGGCGGCGTGATCGTCGCGACCGCCGGCCCGGGCTGGGGCATCGCGATCGACGCCGCCACGTTCGGCCTCTCGGCTGTCGCCTTCGCCCTGCTCCGCCTCCCGTCCGCCGGCACCGCGCCGGCCGCCGGGGCCGCCCGAGGCAGCATCGTCACGGATCTGCGGACCGGATGGACCGAGTTCCGGAGCCGTACCTGGCTGTGGGTCGTCGTCGCCGGATTCGCCGTCATCAACGCGGCGCTCAGCGGCGGGATCAGCGTGCTCGGGCCCGTGGTGGCCGACGACACCGTCGGCCGCCGGGCCTGGGGCCTCGTGCTCGCCGCGCAGACCGTCGGCATGGTGCTCGGCGCGGTGCTCGCCTTGCGGATCCGGGTCAGCCGGCTGCTCTTCCTCGGCGTGCTCTGCACCGCGTTCGAGGTGCTGCCGATGCTCACCCTCGGCGCCGTGCCGCACCTCGGGCTGCTGCTCGGCGCCGCCTTCCTGGCGGGCGCCGGCATCGAACAGTTCTCGGTCGCGTGGGAGACGACGATGCAGGAGCACATACCCACCGACCGGCTCGCCCGCGTCTACTCCTACGACATGGTCGGCTCCTTCGTCGCGATACCCATCGGGCAGGTCGTCGCCGGGCCGATCGCCGAGGCCGTCGGCGTCGAGTCGGCCCTCGTCGGCGCGGCCGCCCTCATCGCGCTCGCCGTGGCCGGGATGCTGAGCAGTGGGGCCGTGCGTAACCTGCGGCACCGTCTGCCGACGAGCGCGGAGGCCGCCACCGCGACCATGGAAGAATCGGCGGCGTGAGCATCCCGAATGTCCTGGCCAGCCGTTATGCGTCCGCCGACCTCGTCGACCTCTGGTCGCCGGAGGAAAAAATCCGGATGGAGCGCCGGCTGTGGCTCGCCGTCCTGCGGGCGCAGCGTGACCTCGGCGTCGCGCTCCCGGACGGCGTTGTCGAGGCGTACGAGGCGGTGGTCGACGATGTCGATCTCGATAGCATCGCCCGCCGCGAGCGGGTGACCCGGCACGACGTGAAGGCGCGCATCGAGGAGTTCAGCGCGCTGGCCGGACATGAGCACATCCACAAGGGCATGACCTCGCGCGACCTCACCGAGAACGTCGAGCAGCTGCAGATCCGGGCCTCGCTCGAGCTGGTACGCGGCCGCATCGTCACCACCCTGGCCCGGCTCACCGAGCGGGCGCTCGAATACGGCGACCTGGTGCTGACCGGCCGTTCGCACAACGTCGCGGCCCAGGCCACCACGCTGGGCAAGCGGTTCGCCAGCGCCGCCGAGGAGCTGCTCATCGCGTACGAGCGGCTGGACGACCTGATCGGGCGCTACCCGCTGCGCGGCATCAAGGGCCCCGTCGGCACCGCCGCCGACCAGCTCGACCTGCTCGACGGTGACGCGGCGAAGCTGGCCGAGCTGGAGCGAAAGGTCGCCGCGCATCTCGGCTTCGACCGGGTGCTGACCAGCGTCGGCCAGGTCTACCCGCGGTCACTGGACTTCGACGTGGTGTCGGCGCTGGCACAGGTCGTCGCGGCGCCGTCGTCGCTGGCCATCACGATCCGGCTGATGGTCGGCCAGGAGCTGGCCACCGAGGGCTTCAAGCCGGGCCAGGTCGGCTCGTCGGCGATGCCGCACAAGATGAACACGCGCTCGTCGGAGCGGGTCAACGGCCTCGCGGTGATCGTCCGCGGCTACCTGTCGATGGTCGGCGAGCTGGCCGGCGACCAGTGGAACGAGGGCGACGTCTCCTGCTCCGTGGTCCGCCGGGTGGCGCTGCCGGACGCGTTCTTCGCGACCGACGGGCTGTTCCAGACCTTCCTCACGGTGCTCGACGAGTTCGGGGCGTACCCGGCGGTGGCCGCCCGCGAGCTGGACCGCTTCCTGCCCTTCCTCACCACCACGAAGCTGCTGGTCGCGGCGGTCCGCAAGGGCGTCGGCCGGGAGCTGGCGCACGAGGTGATCAAGGAGCACGCGGTGGCCGTCGCGCTGGCGATGCGCGAGAAGGGCATCGCGGAGAACGACCTCTTCGACCGCCTGGTGGCGGACGGCCGGCTGCTGCTGTCCCGTGCGGAGATCGACGCGCTGGTGGCGGACCGGGCGGCGTTCGTGGGCGCGGCCCCGGCACAGGTGCAGGCGGTGGCGGAGCGGGTGGCGGCGATCGTCGCGGCCCACCCGGAGGCGGCGAAGTACGCACCCGCCCCGATCTTGTAACAGTCCGATTTTGTGCCAGTTGGTGCCGTCGGGGCACGGCGGAGCTTCCATCGCGCCGCGCCCCGACGGAATTATCAGACGCCCGCGGTCGAGGTGATCCACGCCCGGTTGTAGGCGACGCTTCCGTAGTACTGCCGGCTCTGGCCGTCCGCGGTCGACGCCACGCCCACCTGGGCGCCGTTGTATACCTCCGGGCCGCCGGAGTCGCCGCGCCACGCGTTGCCGCTGATCGCCGACGATGCGATCGCCCGGCCGCCGGCCGCGTCGGTGCCGTTGGTCGAGGTGACCTGGACCGTCGCGGTCTTCAGCGTCGTCGAGGCGCCGCACCCGCTGTAGCAGGTCTGGCCCCAGCCGTAGAGCGAGTTCGTCGAGCCGACCGGCGGGTACGAGCTGGACAGCGGCATGTAGGTCGTCGAGACGGCGCTGCTCAGGCGCATCAGCGCGAGGTCGTTGCGGGTCACCGTCGAGGTCACGGTGCGGGTCACGCCGCCCGAGGTGCGGTTGACGCTTCCGATCCGGACCGACATCGTGCCGCTGATGCAGTGCTTGGCGGTGAGCACGTAGTTCGCCGAGATGATCGTGCCCGAGCAGGTGAAGCTGCCGTTGGTGAAGACGGCGGCGGCCCAGGGCGCCGAGGCGACGGTGCTGCCACCGATGATGGGGTCCGGTCCAACCGCGGCCGCGTTCGCGGCGGCGGGAACGGCCAGGACGCCGGTCAGGGCGGTGGCCAGAGAGGCGACGACGATGCGGATGCGCACGCCGGGCTCCTTCCGATGGTCTGTCGATGCGGGGGATTCATCGAACTATGTCGACCGAACGGTAAGGTTGGCCGCCCTCCGCGACAAGACTTCAGTTCACACATATCACCGTGCGATGACGCGGGTGACCGAATGTGATCAGTTGAAACCGCACCGTGACGCCCGCGGCGGCGAGGTGGGGGGCGAGACGCCCTGCTCAGTGCCCTTGGCGTCGGCCTACCGACACGAGCCGCTGCCTCGCGCGCGAGTCGTACAGGGTAGGCTTTGGCCGCTCGCCCCTTAGAGGGCCACCCAACTGCGCACCTACACAGTCAGGAGTGCCCGTGGCTCGCGTCGTCGTCGACGTCATGCTCAAGCCGGAGATCCTCGATCCGCAGGGCCAGGCAGTCGCCAACGCGCTGCCGCGGCTCGGCGTCAGCGACATCTCCTCCGTACGCATCGGTCGCCGGATCGAGATCGAGTTCGCAGGCGAACCCGACCTCGACGCCGCTCGCGAGATCGCCGACAAGTTGCTCGCCAACCCGGTCATCGAGGACTTCTCGATCCGGGTCGACGAGACTGCCGGTGACGCCGCTCAGATGAGCGCGTGACCATGCGGATCGGAGTCGTCACCTTCCCGGGTTCGCTCGACGACGGCGACGCGGCCCGTGCCGCGCGGATCGCCGGCGCCGAGTCCGTGCGCCTCTGGCACGGCGACCCGGATCTGCACGGCGTCGATGCCGTGATCCTGCCCGGCGGCTTCTCCTACGGCGATGCGCTGCGCTGCGGCGCCATCGCCCGGTTCGCGCCGGTCATGGAGACCATCGCCGACGCCGCCCGCGGCGGCCTGCCCGTGCTCGGCATCTGCAACGGCTTCCAGATTCTCTGCGAGGCCCACCTGCTACCGGGCGCGCTCACCCGCAACCAGCACCTGCACTTCCGCAACCGCGACCAGCACCTGCGCATCGAGACGGCCTCGACGGCGTGGACGAACGCCTACACCGAGGGGCAGGAGATCCTGATCCCGGTGAAGAACGGCGAGGGCTGCTTCGTGGCGGACGAGCGCACCCTCGACGAGCTCGAGGGCGAGGGCCGGGTCGTCGCCCGCTACACGCGCGGCAACCCGAACGGCTCGCAGCGTGACATCGCCGCGATCACCAACGCGGCCGGCAACGTGGTCGGCATCATGCCGCATCCGGAACACGCGGTGGAGGCACTGACCGGCCCGTCGCTCGACGGCCTCGGCTTCTTCACCTCTGCCCTGCGGCACCTGGCCGGGACGGCCGCGGGCGGGCAGCTCACAGGGGGAACCCAGCGATGACCACCCAGCACGACACGGCGACCAGCGGCGCTGCGGCGCTGCCGGGGGTACCGAACCAGCCGCCGGCCGCGTCCGGCCAGGCCAAGCCGACCGGCTTCGCCGCCACCGACGTGCTGGTCAACCAGTTCGACGGGGGTCCCGACACCGTCGAGCGGGCGCTGAACACCGGCGACGAGCTGCAGCCGCACACCGAGCTCGGCCTCAAGGACGACGAGTACGACCGGATCCGCCAGATCCTCGGTCGCCGCCCGACGGCCTCCGAGCTGGCGATGTACTCGATCATGTGGAGCGAGCACTGCTCCTACAAGTCGAGCAAGGTGCACCTGCGCCAGTTCGGCGAGAAGGCCCCGAAGAACACCCGGATGCTCGCGGGCATCGGCGAGAACGCCGGCGTCGTGCAGATCTCCGACGAGCTCGCGGTCACCTTCAAGGTCGAGTCGCACAACCACCCGAGCTTCGTCGAGCCCTACCAGGGCGCCGCCACGGGCATCGGCGGCATCGTCCGCGACATCCTCGCGATGGGTGCCCGCCCGGTGGCTGTGATGGACCCGCTGCGCTTCGGTGCCGCGGACCACCCGGACACCGCGCGCGTGCTGCCCGGCGTCATCGCCGGCATCGGCGGCTACGGCAACTGCCTGGGCCTGCCCAACATCGGCGGCGAGATCGTCTTCGACCCCTGCTACCAGGGCAACCCGCTGATCAACGCGCTGAGCATCGGCGTGCTGCCGGTCGAGCGCCTGCAGCGCAAAGAGGCGGCCGGCGTCGGCAACATCGTCGTCCTGATGGGCGCGAGGACCGGCCGCGACGGCATCGGCGGCGTCTCCGTCCTCGCCTCCGCCACCTTCGACGAGGGCGCCGAGCAGCGCCGCCCGTCGGTGCAGGTCGGCGACCCGTTCATGGAGAAGCTGCTCATCGAGAGCTGCCTCGAGCTCTACGACGCGGGCCTGGTCGTCGGCATCCAGGACCTCGGCGGCGCGGGCCTGACCTGCGCGCTCACCGAGACCGCGGCCGCCGCGGGCACGGGCATGCGGGTCTACCTGGAGCGGGTGCCGCTGCGCGAGGCCTCGATGTCGCCGACCGAGATCCTGGCCAGCGAGTCGCAGGAGCGCATGCTCCTGATCGTCGCCCCGGAGAAGCTCGCCGAGGTGCTCGCGGTCGCCGAGAAGTGGGGCGTCTGGGCCACGAACATCGGCGAGGTCACCCCCAGCGACACCGACGGCCAGCCCGGCCGCCTGGTGATCAGCTGGAACGACCACGTCGTCGTCGACGTGCCGCCCGGCTCGCTCGCCGACGACGGCCCGGTCTACGCCCGGCCGATCCGCGAACCCGCCGACCTGATCCTGCTGCAGGCCGACCGCGCCGAGACCCTGCCGCGTCCGTCCACCCCGGACGAGCTGCGCGCCACGGTGTTGCGGATGATCGCGTCGCCCAACCTCTGCGACAAGAGCTGGGTCACCGAGCAGTACGACAGGTACGTGCTCGGCAACACCGTGCTCGCCCAGCCCGAGGACGCCGGCGTGCTGCGCATCGACGAGCGCACCGGGCTCGGCGTCGCGCTCTCCGTCGACGGCAACGGCCGTTACGCCCGGCTCGACCCTTACGAGGGTGCCCGGCTGGCGCTGGCGGAGGCCTACCGCAACGTCGCCGTCACCGGTGCCGACCCGGTCGCCGTGACCGACTGCCTCAACTTCGGCTCCCCCGAGGACCCGACGGTCATGTGGCAGTTCGCCGAGGCGGTACGCGGCCTCGCCGACGGCTGCCAGCAGCTCGGCATCCCGGTCACCGGCGGCAACGTCAGCTTCTACAACCAGACCGGCGCCGCCGCGATCCACCCGACCCCGGTGGTCGGCGTGCTCGGCATCTTCGCCGACGTGGCGCGGCGGGTCCCGATGGGCTTCCCGCCGGTGGCCGCCGACGGTGACCTGCTCTTCCTGCTGGGCGACACCCGGTGCGAGCTGTCCGGCTCCGAGTGGGCGTGGGTCACCCACGGCCACCTGGGCGGCCGCCCGCCCAAGGTCGACCTGGCACAGGAGCAGGCGCTGGGCCGGCTGATGGCCCAGGCGGCCGAGCTCGAGCACGTCGTCGCGGCGCACGACCTCTCCGACGGCGGCCTCGCCCAGGTGCTGGTCGAGTCCTGCCTGCGGCACAACGTCGGCGCCCGGGTCGCGCTTCCCGAGCAGGACGCGACGATCACGCCGTTCGTGCGGCTGTTCAGCGAGTCCGCGGGTCGTGCGCTGGTCGCGGTGGCCCGCGGCCACGACAAGGCCTTCGTGGCGCTCGCGGCGGAGCACAACGTCTCCTGCGTGCAGATCGGCGTCACCGTCGCGGAGCCCGTCCTCGAGGTGCAGAACGAGTTCTCGATCGGGCTCGACGAGCTGCGCGGGGCCTTCACGGCGACGCTGCGCAACCTGTTCGGCAGCCCGGCCGAGACGGCCGACGCCCCGGCCGCCCCGGCGGTCAAGCCGGCCGCCGTGGCCGGTGACGCGACGGCGAAGGCTGCCGAGAGCGCCGGTCCGTCGGTCACGCTGGAGATCAGCGAGCCGGCGACCGAGGTGGCCGCGCCGCAGGAGGCAGACGGCCCGGTGGCCGAGGTCGTCGAGGTGCCGGGTGGCCCGATCACTCCGGAGCCGGAGGCCGAGACGGCCAAGCCGGAGCAGCCGGGCGATCCGGAGAGCAAGGCCTGACCACAGAACGATCGGAAACGCCACGGCGGGGCCCCGGGCCCAGCC